>JAIHZV010000035.1 GCA_022718015.1 Phascolarctobacterium sp.
TCAAGAGCTACCTTTACGTCGCCGTTAACGGTGGTGCTGCCTGCATAGCTGTAAATACCTGCGGTAGAGTCATCGCCCTTAATGTCCATATCTACATTGCCGTCAACAGTCAGGCTGCCCTTGGTCTGACGGATACCCTGTGCACCCTGGCCGCTCTTTGTGCTATCGAGCTTAATAACCAGCTTGTCAGCCTTCACGGTGCTGTTTGCATCTACATCCTGTGCAATGCCTGCATTACCCTTGCTGGCATCAGTTACATTAACAGTCAGAGTTTTGCCACTGGCATCAACAGCAGTGTCCTTAGCAAAATTCATACCCTTAGCGCCTTCGCCGCTTACGTTAATGGAAGTATCCTCGGTAAATTTATAGCTACCGTCGCCTTGGATAACATCTGCCTCGGCATATTCCGTATCCTTGTCTGCATCACCGGTCAGCGTAGAAGCAAAATTGGTAGCAGCAGGCTTGGTGTAAGAACCCTTGCCGTTATCGGCAAACTGAATCTTGCCGCTCTTAATAGTTACGCTGTCATTGGTCAGACCGCCAACAATTTTAACAGTGCCCAACAGGTTTTCCGGATTATTTACATAATCGCTATAGGTCAGCTTGCCTGCCAGTGCATTCAGAACACTGTTCAGTTTTGCGCTGTCTTTGGTATCTATTTTGCTGCTATCAGTTACCATGTTGATAGCAGAATCCTTTTCTGCATTGCGGATGATGACATCACCGGCAGTATAATCTGCGGAAGCAGAGCCATCATTGTTGTGCTTATAGAATACAGTCGTATAACCGCTGTAATTGTTGATATCAATAGCAGCTGCATCATCTTGGAAAATCAAGCCAGCATTTCCTGCACTACTGCCACCATTAAGTTTATTAATATGGGAAACTCCATCATATTTTCCATAATGCGGTGCAGATTGCTGAGGTACTTCACCTAAGCTTATGCCATTAGTTAAGGACAGCGCCTTATGATTCCAGGTTGCATTATTTTGCACCCACAGATTTACTTCACCAGCCTGATCTGCACCAGTATTATCAACTACGCCAGTCCAGGAAGACTGTTCATTCGTCAATGCCACATTAGTCTGACCACTGCGATAGAAATAATCGCCGCCATTGCCATCACGCATGGTCAAAATATTGCCATTGATAACAACCTTATTATCTTTAGCAATAGTGCCATCAGTATTAATATTTACAGTACCACCATAGTTAGCAATGCTATAAAATGCCTCCGTCATATCCTCAGGGGTATCAATATTTACATCACCATTAGTAGTAATAGTCGCGAGTTTATAATCATCAGCATATTCGGTGCTGCCAGTAGTTTTTAACGCTTTATAATACGGGTCTGTAACTAAGGCACTACCTTTTACGGCTAGGTCAAGATTGCCATTGATAATTACATCACCCGACAAGCCTGCACGAATACCTACAGGCTGCCAGCGAGCACCCTTATAGCTAGAATAACCACCATGGATATTGCTAGCAGTTACGCCCCACTCACCTTCAACAGATTTATCACGCATGGTAACATTGCCGTCAAAGGTCACAGTACCACGCTTATCAACAACTTCGTCAAAGTTACCTTCCATCCAGCCTGCTTTTATAGCAATGGCTGACCAGTCAGTACTATGCATAATAACCTTAAAGTTATCTTTAATAATAACTGAACCTGGAACAGTACCATTATTAACAGCGGATTTAGGCTGACCAATATTGGATTTTACAAAAGTTACATCTTCACCAAAATCATAAACCAAAGCTCCATCAGCATTTTTGGCAACCTTAGAACCAAATGTCTTACTATCATCTGACTCCATGCCCCAAATAACATCCATTGCTCCGCTATACGTAGCAGCAAATGCCTGCGGCATATAGCCAGCGGCAAGAATGCCGGCTGTTACAGCCAGCGCAAGCTTAGCCCTCCATGATTTTCTCGTAAATTTTTTCATAATTTGCCTCCTTTGATACACTCATACAACTCACAAAAAATAGCGCAGCTCAATAAAGCTCGAGTTGCGCTACAATTTTATCTCTTTCAGCACAAATCTAGCGATAATAGGACACTCATTGTGTAGCTAGGATCACTAACATCAATTAATAAAGTCCATTCTCGCAGATCTTTACTAAATACCAATCCGTCAGTACCCTGGCTTAAAGTCATCGTCTCTACATCCCTTGGTAAGAGGTTAGTTTTTTTCCTAATGATGTGTTGACTCGTTATTACAGTTGCGGAACAGCGCTGAATTTACATCAGACTTCCCTGCAAAGCATTCCTCCCTGTGGGACGAAGCTGCCAAATTGGCCGTTATATTTAATTATAATTAAGAGGCATATAAGTTAAAGGATTTTTATTTTATTGGCAAGCTTTATCCTTTAGGGGGGGTGCCACTTATATTGCATCTCTTATTAGTATCAATTATCGAGTATGATTTTAGCACGCCTTCACAGTTTTGTCAATACTTTTATCTGAAATTTTCTTTTTTCTAGAACATACACAGTTTTGACTTTGAGTGCTTTATTCAGCAATAAAAAAATAAAGCACCAGTCTGTAGAACACAAACCAGTGCTTCTGAAAAATATTTTCACTTACCTCAAGTTAAACGTAATCGTTCTTCTTGTATTGCAGCGTACCTTTTTGCCATACTTATCCCTTGACGGGTCAAAGCGCCATTTATAGGCCGCCTGCACAACGCTATCGTCAACTGCGCTGTTACCAGATGAAGCAACAACGGTTACACTCTCCGGCACGCCGTCAGCGCTGACGAGCACACGCACGCCTACAGAGCCGCTGATGCCCATGTTACGTGCAGATGCAGGATAGGACGGCTTGGCATCACGTATAAGACGTGGCGGACGGATAGGCACACCAGCGCCCTCACCCTGCCCGCTGCCTTGGGCGTTGCCTTCGCCACCGCCGCTGCCGCCACCGGAGCCGCCGCCTTCACCAGGGCCGGTGCCCGGCTTAGCAACAGACGATTTCGGTCCCGGGGCAGTTGCCTTCTTAACAACCTTCTTCTTATGTTCCTGCTTCGGCTTCAGCTTGTCATCGACGATATCTTCCTTATCCTCAATGACCTCCTCTTGCTCCTGCTGTTCTTCCTGTTCAATCTCTTCTTCCTCAGCCTGCTCTCCGCCGCCACCACCGGCCAGAGTAACCTCCAAAATTTCCGGCGGTGTCTGCGTAAAGTGATAGCCAAAGAAGCCGAGACCGGCAGCCACAACAAGATGAAGCGCTAAAGCTACTGCCAAGCCTTTGCCAAATCTTTGTTGTTCATCCTTCATTTGTAGCCACCTGCGCCTGAATCAGTAGCCAGGCCGAAACGAGTTACGCCTGCACCCTTCATTTTATCCATCAGCTGAATAATAGTTTTGTACGGAGCATCATCATCTGCGCGAATGATAACGGAGAAGGAAGAATCGCGCTTGCTTTCAGCAGCAGCATTCTGCACCAGCAGATCCATTTCAATCGGATTCTCGTCCAGATAAAGACTGCCATCCGCCTTGATGGAAACGTTGAAATTGCTCTTGCTGACATTTTCAGAATGACGTGCCTGCGGCAGACGGATAGGAATAGTCTTAACCTCGCTCATATACATCGTACTGACGATAAAGAATACCAGCAGCAGGAAAATCATATCAATCATAGGACTCAGCATAATCTCGGGAGATTTCATCTCTCTCTTACGACGTCTACGCATCAATTACACCGCCCCTCATTTATTACGCAAATGCTCATCTTTAGCTTGGATAATATCCACCAGAGTATCAGCAACCTCGTTAATATTCAGGGTTTCAGTTTTAATTTTGCTGGTCAGATAGGCATGGATGCACATACCCATAATCGCAATACACAGACCAAAAACCGTGGTAATCAGCGCTTCACCGATACCGGATGTTACAGCCATAGGGTTCTGGGTTCTTTCGTTCAAAGCGTTGAAGGAAGAAATCATACCGGTAATGGTACCCAAAAGACCAAGCATCGGCGACAGACCGATAACAACGTTCAGATAGTTGATATTTTTTTCAAGACTGTCGATAATACGGTCAGCCTTGGTATAAACAATAGTATCCAGACGAGCGCCCAGGTCATCCTCGATATCCATGATATCAGCAGCCATCTTCGCTGCCTCGCCCTTGTTCTCATCTGCCAGCTGACGTGCGCCGACAAGATTAAAATCATTCAGCAGACGGCAGAAATTGCTGGCAAATTCATTGCCGGACAAAGCGTTCTTATAAAACAGATAACGCTCCACGCCAATAGCAATTGCAGCAAAGGAACACAGCAGCAGCGGCCACATGCACGGACCACCCTTTAAAAAATAATCAATCGCTCCAGTAAAAATACTCATACTTTAACCTTCTTTCCGCAAAAAATACTCATCAAAAAAACATAAGCTACAAGCATACATATCAACTGAGCTTAAAATTAACATCATTTGCTAATAGCTATACGGATTATATTATACAACCTAAGAAAGCCTTGGTCAAGTATAATGTCACATTTTTGACAAAAGAAAGAGCTATCACAAAGCTGTGACAGCTCAAACTCTTATTTAAAATACTTCGCGAACGCTCTCTCCGCCGCCTCCTGCACTGCCATGTCAAACGCAGTATACCGCTCAAGCAGCTGGCGTCCCTCGTCCGTCAGCACCGTTCCGCCGCCGCTAGCGCCGCCTGTGCTGCCATGCACGAGCGCAAAGCCAAGGTCAGCCTCTGCATGACGCAATATCTTCCACGCCTTGCTCGACGACATGCCCATCGACTTATAGGCCGCCGAAAGCGAACCAGTCGCGGCAATGCGGCGCAGCAGCTCGGCCACGCCCTTGCCGAAGTCTATTTCGTTATTATAAACGCGCACCTTGACATGATAATGCTCAGGTGCCTTATAAGCCATGCTTACCACCCCTTGCCGAAGCCGCAGGCCGGATAGGTGCAGACAGCGCAGTTCAGGCACAGGCCGCCCTCGCCCAGCGCCGCCAGCTCCTCGGAAGTGATAAGATCACGCGCCAGCACGCGCGGCAGCGCGAGGTCGAAAATCGTGCGCTTGGCGTACATCACGCAGCCCGGCAGGCCCAGCACAGGCACCTGCGCCTCACCATAATATGCGAGCAAAAACATTGCCCCCGGCAGCACAGGCGCACCGTAGGAAACAATGCGTGCGCCGGTGTTTTTGATGGCCAGCGGCGTCTGGTCGTCAGGATCGACGCTCATGCCGCCGGTACAGAGCACAAGCTCTGCGCCCTTTTCCTCAATCGCGCTCTTGATAGCAGCCGTAATCTGCTCCGGTGCATCGTCGAGAATCTCCTTATGGATAACCTCCACGCCAAACTCTGCCAGCTTCGCCTCAATAACCGGCGTGAACGTATCCTTGATGCGTCCGTGGAAAACCTCGCTGCCCGTCGCCAGCACAGCCGCACGCTTAATTTGATACGGCAAAAGCTTAAGCAGCGGCTCAGCACCGCACAGCTCCTGTACACGCTGCATTTTTTCCTTCTCAATAACCAGAGGAATTATGCGCGTACCGCACAGCTTGTCTCCCTTATGTACAGGCGTATTGCCATGACGCGTAGCAATCATCATCTGGCCAAAGCTGTTGACGAGCTGCAGGCGCTTGCTGTCCACCTTGAACAAGCCGTCCACAGCCGCCGCCAGCTCAATCTTGCCTTCCTTCACGGCGGACTCGTTCATGCCCTCGCTCTTGCACAGGTCGACGAGGATACGTGCCGCGTCATTTTCGTGCAGCATGCTTTCGTCTGCCTCCCACACGTAAAGATGCTCCTTACCAATCGAAAGCAGCACGGGAATATCCTCCGGCTGCACGATATGTCCCTTACGGAACACTGCGTCCTTCGTCACGCCCTTGATAATCTGCGTCAGGTCATGACACAAAACGCTGCCTACTGCGTCCTCAGTTCTTATCAGCTTCACTGTTCATCCCTCATTTCGCTCTGGCAAAGCCATATTCTTCAAAAATTTTCATTGCCTCATCGCTCTGCAGGAAGGCAGCAAACTCCTTCGCAGCTGCGGCCTGCGGCGCCTTTTGCAGCACACCGATAGGATAAATAACCGGCTTCTGCAACGCACCCTGCGGTGCTTCGGCAACAATCTGCACCTTGTCCTTAAGCAAGGCTGCGTCCGTTGCATAAACAAGACCTGCATCAGCACTGCCCTCAGCAACCCAGTTCAGCACCTGCGTTACGTTCGTGCCCAGGCTGGCCTTTCCGCTTACCTGCTCCCAAATGCCGAGCTTTGTCAGCGCTTCCTTGGAATATTGACCGGCAGGAACGCTGGCAGGGTCGCCAATCGCCGGATGCTTGGCCTCAGTCAGGTTTTCAAAGCCCTTGATTTCTGCATTAGCGCCCTGCTTCGGCACGATGAGCACCAGCTTGTTTTCCAGCAGCGGCTTCACAGTTTCCTTATCCATATAGCCCTTGTCGGACAAGGCCTTCATCTGCTTGTTGGCAGCAGAAATAAACACATCAGCCGCCAGACCGCTTTCAATCTGTGCCTGCAGCTTGCCGCTGGCATCATAAACGCCTTCGATTTTTACGTCAGGATGCTTTTGCTGATACAACGGAAGCAGCTTTTGCGTAAACACCTTCTCCATGCTGGCAGCAGCAGCCAGACGCAGAGTTTTCGTCTGCTGCGGTGCAGCAGCCTTTTCGCCGCCGCCACAGCCAGCTAATAATAAAACTAACATTAACGAGCAAACTAAGCAGAAAACCTTCTTCATTATTATTTCTCCTGTTCCTTTTTCGTTTTATATAGATACCAGTTCAACCCGATAACCACCATTAAGCAAATCGCCACAATAACCGCCACGTACCAGCCTGCAGCATCCCAATCACCAGCAGCCACAGCGCTGTACACCGCCAGCGGCAGCGTGCGCGTCCGTCCGGCGATATTGCCGGCAATCATTGCCGTCGCGCCGAACTCGCCCAGACCACGGGCGAACGCCAGCAGGCCTCCGGCAATTATACCCGGCAGCGCATTAGGCAGATGAATACGCCAAAAGATGCGCCACTCCGTCATGCCCAGCGACTGCGCCGCCTCCAAGATGCCATGGTCAACCTGCGACAACGCGCCACGCGCACTGCGATACATGAGCGGCAGGGAAATCACCGCTGCTGCCAGCACCGTCGCCAGCCAGCTGAACGCTATACGCACGCCGAAGACTTCATAGATGAGCTGTCCCAGTACACGGTTATTGCCAAAGAAGTAAAGCAGGAAAAAGCCTGCAACCGTCGGCGGCAGCACCATCGGCAGAGTAATGACCGCGTCTACGATAATCTTCCCCGTTTCGCTGTGCAGCCGCTCCACCTGCCATGCCAGCAGCACGCCAATGAAAAAAACGACAATAATCGTTGCGACTGCCGTATGCAGCGATATCCACAGCGGCGACCAGTCCAGCATTGTCAGCGTACTCATTTGCGTGCGCAATCATGGGCCATACCCTTCAGGATACGCAGTCCATGCTCCAGCTGCGGCAAAATAACCGCCAGTCCTTCCTCGACTGCCTTCGTGCTCCCCGGAAGGTTGACAATAAGCGTCTTGTTGCGCAATACGCTGGCGCCACGGCTCAGCATCGCCCGCGGCGTAATCTTCAGCGATTCGGCACGAATCGCCTCGGCTATGCCGGGAGCAGTGCGCGTTGCCACCGCCAAGGTAGCCTCCGGCGTCACGTCGCGCAGGGAAAAGCCTGTGCCGCCAGTGGTAATAATCAAGTCCACCTGTCTGCTGTCCGCCAGACGAATAAGCTCACGCTCAATTTTCTTCTGCGCATCAGGTAGCAGCACCAGCTCCTCAACGTCGTAGCCAGCCTCACTGAGCAGCTGCGCCGCACGCGGGCCGCTCGTATCCACGCGCTCCCCGGCAAAGCCCTTGTCCGAAAGCGTCATAACTGCGGCACGCAGCGGAGCGTCCACCGGCGGCGGCTCGACAGTCAGCTCCATGCCGGCGTGCAGCTCGCCGCCGTGCTCTACCGTCGCAAACACGCCCTCTCGCGGCATGATGCAGTCGCCCACGCGGTGAAAAATTTGGCAATGACTGTGACATTCCTTGCCAATCTGGCTCATTTTCAGAACAACCTCTCCGGCACGCAGAATGCTGCCTACAGGCAGGCTCTTGAAATCAATACCAGAGACGAGAATGTTCTCGCCAAAAGCACCAATCTCAGCCTTGCCGCCACGCGCATTGAACTCATCCACCTTGTCCGCACTCAGCAGGCTCACCTGACGGTGCCAATTGCCTGCGTGCGCATCGCCGGAAAGTCCATGATTGGCAATCAGCGTCACCGATGCCACAGGACGCTTTTCCGTGCCCTTCGCTTCGCTCAGGCACACCGCCTTAATAACGCCCTTTAGCTCTGCCATAAAAATTCACCACTCTTTCCGCCGCTTTTATAGGCCAGATGCACATGCTGTATAGACATATGCTTATCAATCGCCTTGCACATATCATAAATTGTCAACAGCGCAATATTTACGCCGGTCAAGGCCTCCATCTCTACGCCGGTCTGCGCCACGGTTTTCACCGTGCAGGCAGCATTGACAAAGTAATGTCCGTCCTCGCTGTGCTGCAAATCAAAATCAAGCTTGCAGCTCGTAAGCGGCAGCATATGGCAGAGCGGTATCAGCTCGCTGGTCTTTTTTGCCGCCATAATGCCTGCCACACGCGCCACACCCAGAACATCGCCCTTCGCCACCGTGCCTGCGGCAATCTTTTCATATATTTCCTTGCTCACCATGATAGAGCCGATGGCAACCGCTGTACGCAGATTAGCATTTTTCTCGCTCACATCTACCATAATCGCTTTGCCCTCAGCATCAAAATGTGTAAAATCGCTCATTATATCCCTTCTCTCTCAGCCGCCAATCTGGCTCATATTAAACTGCGCAGGACTGACGTCAAACTTATGTCCCCATGGCTTCTGCCATATCGTCTGCTGCAGCGCCTGCTCCAGCCTTGCGTCATCAGCGCCGCTGCGCAGCAGTGC
>JAIHZV010000036.1 GCA_022718015.1 Phascolarctobacterium sp.
GAAAATAGGAAAATTAAGCAAAAGTATGGAATGGATTCCAGAAAAACTTGAAAATGCATAGCCTCTGTAATATAATACAAGAGAAGGAGGGAGCAATATGCAGTTAATCAAAAGAGATGAATATCTGCGCTGGCTGACACGCTGGCGTGATAAACAGATTATCAAAGTGGTTTCCGGCGTGCGTCGCTGTGGAAAATCTACTTTGTTTACGCTGTTTAAAAAAGAATTATTGGCGGCGGGCGTAGAGCAGAAGCAGATTATCAGTATAAATTTTGAAGCGATTGAGTATGAAGAATTAAAGGATTATCGCATATTGTACAAATATATTCTGGAGCGCTTACAGCCGGAGAAAATGAATTATATTTTTCTGGATGAGGTGCAGCATTGCGCAGAGTACCAGAAGGTTGTAGACAGCCTGTTTATTAAGGAGAACTGTGATGTTTATCTTACTGGCTCGAATGCGTATTTTATGTCAGGCGAGCTGGCAACGATACTTTCAGGGCGTTATGTAGAGCTGAAAATGCTGCCGCTATCATTTAAGGAATTCGTGGGCGGTCTGAATGAAGAGTATGCTAAGCTCAGTAAAGAGGAGCAGTTTAATTTATATTTGGAATTTGGCTCGTTCCCCTTCATAACCCGTTATAACAGCTTTAATGAGGATGCGCATAGCTATCTGCAGGATGTTTATAATACGATTATCCTCAATGATATCGTAAAAAGATTGAGCATTGCTGATGTTACGGCGCTGGATAATGTTGCAAAATTTCTCGTTTACAGCATTGGCAATAAAATATCCGTGAATAAGATAGCAAATACGTTGAAATCAGCTGGCAAAGGCATTGATGCTAAAACAGTTGATAAATATCTTATGGGGCTGACAGATGCCTTAATGCTGTACCATGCTCCGCGTTATAATATTAAAGGCCGAGAGCTGCTGACTACCTTAGGCAAATATTATGTGGTTGATATAGGCATGCGCAATCTGCTCGTGCGTAATCAGGCTAGTGATATAGGGCATGTGCTGGAGAATATCGTGTATCTGGAATTGAAGCGGCGTGGCTATGAGGTTTATGTTGGTGATATTGATAATGGTGAAGTAGATTTTGTAGCTATTAAAGCTGGTGAGGTTGAATATTATCAGGTTTCAGCAACTACGCTGGAGGAAAGCACGTTAAGACGGGAGTTAGCGCCATTCAAAGCGATAAATGATAATTATCCTAAATATTTGCTGACCTTGGACAGTGTTTTTGCTAATTATGATTATGCTGGCGTGCGTAAGCTGAACACGTTGGAGTGGCTGTTGGAGAAGAAAGAGGTTGTTAAGTCATGATTGAAGAAAGAGTACCCCCACAAAATATAGAAGCCGAGCAGGCCGTGCTGGGCGCGATGCTCATTGATAAGGAGGCCATCGCCAAGGCCAGCGAGATTCTGACCAGCAGTGATTTTTATCGTGAGGCGCACCGCGTTATCTTTAACGCTATGCTGGAGCTGTACAATAAAAATGAAGCTGTCGACATGGTTACGGTGACGGAAATCCTCAAGCGTGACAACAAGCTGGAGGATATCGGCGGTCTGGCCTATATCACGAGTCTGGCGAACGTGGTGCTGACGGCGGCAAACGTGAAGTATCATGCGGACATCGTAGCCGAAAAGTCTGTGCTGCGTCAGCTGGTACGCGTTTCTACCGAAATTGCGGCGATGGGCTATGAGGCGAACGAGGATGTCGGCACGCTGCTCGACACTGCGGAAAGCCGTATTCTGGAGATTTCCAACCGCAAGAAAAAGGCTGATTTCACGCCGATTAATGATGTGCTCATGGAGAGCGTGCAGAATATCGAAAAGCTTATCAATAATAAGGGCGGGCTGACCGGCCTGCCCTCAGGCTTTGCCGACCTCGACAAGCTGACGAGCGGCCTGCATCCGTCGGACTTTATTATTCTGGCGGCGCGTCCGTCTATGGGTAAAACGGCGCTGGCACTGAACATTGTGCAGAACGTTGCTTTGCGTGCGCATAAAAAGATTGGCGGCGAGCCGCGCAGCGTGGCCTTCTTCAGCTTGGAAATGAGCAAGGAGCAGCTGGTTAACCGTATGCTGTGCGCCGAGGCAGGCATTGACAGTCAGCGTCTGCGCGTAGGCGAGATGGGCGACAAGGACTGGGATGCGCTGTGGGGCGCGTGCGATTTGATGAGCAAGGCGAAAATCTATATTGATGATACCGCAGGCATCACCGTTATGGATATGCGCAGCCGTGCCCGTCGCCTAAAGGCAGAGCATGGCCTTGATCTTATCGTTGTCGATTACCTGCAGCTGATGCAGGGCAGCGGCAAGCGCAACAATTCTGGCGACCGCCAGCAGGAGGTTTCGGAGATTTCACGCTCGCTGAAGGCATTGGCGCGTGAGCTGGATGTGCCTGTGCTGGCGCTGTCGCAGCTGAGCCGTAGCGTCGAAGCGCGTCAGGTGAAGCGCCCGATGCTGAGTGATCTGCGTGAATCCGGCTCTCTGGAGCAGGATGCGGATATTGTAGCCTTCCTGTATCGCGAGGATTACTATAATCCCGAGACAGAGAACAAGCATACCGAGCTGATTATCGCTAAGCACCGTAACGGCCCTGTTGATACAGTTAATCTGTTCTTCCATAAGCAATTTACGAAGTTTGTCGGCTTCAGCAAGCGAGACAACTAAACGAAACAAAAAGCAGTTCCCTGATTTTATAAGTCAGAGAACTGCTTTTTTAATTGATGCTGTTATTTCAGCACGCCGATTTCTTTGTAGTAGCGAGCTGCGCCCGGATGCAGCGGCAGGTCAGCAATATCCTTTACTGCGTCCTGCGGTGTCAGGCCCTTGAGGTTTTTCTGTGCCTTGCCAAGCTCGTCGATGTGCTCCCAGAAGGATTTTGTCAGCTGGTAAACGGTGTCATCGCTGAGGTCGTGGCGGCAGAACATAACCATTTTGATTGCGGAGGTATGGATATCCTTCTCCTGATTCGGATAGGTGCCTTTAGGAATGGTGAATTTTGCGTACCACGGATAGGTCTTTTGCAGGCTGTCAATGGTTGCATCGTCGATATCGAGCACCTTGCAGCCGGAGGATACAGCCTGAGAAACTGCGGCAGCCGGAGCGCCGGACATAATCCAGGCGCCGTCTAAGGTGCCGTTTTGCAGCATGTCAGCAGCGCCGCCGAAGGCAATGTTTTCTACACGGATATCATCAGGGAATTTCAGGCCGGCAGCAGTGAAGTGCGTCTGGCATTCGTTATAAACAGAGGAGCCTGCAGCAGCAACGGCGAAGTGCTTGCCCTTAACGTCCGCAAGGCTGTTGATGCCGGATTTATTGGTTACGACAACCTGATTCGGGTTCATATACAGACCGGCGATAACCTTAACGTCCTTATAAGCATGGCCCTTGAAGCTGTCAGTGCCGTTGAGGCATTGATATACGTTGGAGGAAATGGCGATGGAAACCTGTGCTTCGCCGGTAGAAACGAGGTTCAGGTTCTGGATGCCGCCCTTAGAGGCCTGGCTGGCAGCCTGTACGCCAGGAACAGTCTTGCTCCAGTTGTTGGTGATAGCTGCGCCGACAGCATAGAGGGCACCGGAGGCACCAGCAGTCGGGAAGTTGATTTTTACGGTTTGGCCGGCAGCAGGCTTGGCTGCGTCCTTTTTGTCACCGCCGCCACAGCCGGCGATGGAGCCTGCGAGCATGGTGAGTGCCAATGCACCAACCAGCAGGCGTTTGATGGTAGATAATTTTTTCATGATTTACACCTCTCCCTAGGAAAAATATTTAAAAGATGTCAGGCAGCTGCCCGGCATATAAGGATAACGAATTATTATTTACGCATATACTGCATAGCAGCGACTGCCGCCAGACCGCCGATACCGATGAAGTCGGTCATCAGTCCAGGATAGAGCAGCGTCGGAGCCAGGGCGATGAGAATCAGGCGCTCCAGAATATTGCAGCGCTTTAAGAGCCAGCCCTCAAGACCGGCAACCATGGAGGCGGTGCCGACGCAGGCTGTGAGAATTGCCCAAGCGGTTGCTGCCATGCTGGCGGTTTTGTCTACGCCGATGAGCAGCACAGGGTTATCGAGGAAGAAGAAGGGGATGACGAAGCCTATGATGCCGAGGCGCACAGCCCAGATGCCAGTCTTGTTCTGGTCGGAGCCTGCAATGCCGGCGGCGACGTAGGCGCTCATGGCTACAGGCGGCGTGATGTTGGACAGGCAGGCGTAGATGAGACAGAACAGATGCGCTGTCAGCGGCAGCGTGCCTGCTTCAATGAGCACCGGCACGGCAACGGCCTGCACGATAACGTAGGCAGCAACGCCGGGAACGCCCATGCCGAGGATGGTCGACATAATCATAACGAGGAAGCCTGTTAAGAGAATGTGGTCGTTGTCGACTACAGAAAGAATCAGATAGCCCATATTCAGGCCCATGCTGGTGAGCGTTACGGTGCCGATGATGATGCCGATGATAACGCAGCAGACACCGACGGAGATAGCGCCCTTGGAGCCTTCGATAACGGCGTCGAGAATCTTTTGCGGTGTCATGCGTGTTTCCTTACGCAGCCAGCTGGCAGCGACGGTCGCAAAGATGGAGATAACTGCCGAGTAGAGCGGCGTATAGCCCATGAACATGAGCGCAATCAGCAGTACGAGCGGAATCACCAGATGGCCCTGCTCCTTGATAACCTTCATCGCGTCAGGAATATTTTCCTTAGATAAGCCGGACAGGCCCAGACGCATCGCCTCGAAGTGTACGGAAAGCAGCAGGCCAAGGTAATAGAGGAAGGCAGGCACGATGGCTGCCAGCATAACATAGGTGTAGCTCAGGCCGAGGAACTCTGCCATAACGAAGCCGACAGCGCCCATAATCGGCGGACAGAACTGGCCGCCTGTAGAAGCAACGGCCTCTACTGCGCCGGCAAATTCTTTTTTGTAGCCGGTGCGCTTCATCAGCGGAATGGTTATCGTACCCGTGGTGGCAACGTTGGCGATGGCGGAGCCGTTAATCATGCCCATGAGCGCCGAGGCGATAACGGCAACCTTAGCCGGACCGCCGGGAGTCTGGCCTACGAGTGTGAGCGAAAAGTCATTGATAAACTTGGAGAAGCCGCTGTGCTTGAGGAAGGCGCCGAAGATGACGAAGAGGAAGATGTAGGTCGCAGAAACGCCGATACCAGTGCCCAGTACGCCCTCAGTGCCCCAGAACTGCGTGGTCAGCACACGCTCCAGCGAAAAGCCGTTGTGCCCGAAATAGCCGGGCAGATATTCGCCGAACCAGTTGTAGGCGAAGAAGATGAGCGCAAGGATGGCAAGATTGCCTGACGCACGGCGTGCTGCTTCAAAAACGACGAGCAGGGCAACGCCGCCGATGGCGACCTCGAAATCATCTATACGGCCGCCGGAAATAGAAATGCGGTCATAATTCAAAATCAGATAGCCGAAGCTGCCGGTGCCGAGAAGAATCAGCAGAATATCCCAGAGCGGCGGCAGGCTGCGCACGCGCTTTTCATTTTTATAGGTAGGAAAAAGCAGAAAGGTGAACAGCAGCAAAAAGATGCAGTGGATAGCACGCAGGTTGATGGTGCTGATAGCGCCGATAGTCGTGAAGTACAGCTGAAAGGCTGTCCAGACGCAGAGCAGCAGGACGAGAACCTTCCCCATCGGGCCTTTATAGGTGCGCATTCTGGCCTCAGCTTCTTTTTCTTCTAATAATTTTTGTGCTTTCGCATCCAGATTTTCTGGCTGCGATGCTTTGTCGTTAGTCATACACTAATAGCCTCCGAAAATTTTTCTGAAATATATATAATAAGCTTGCAATCTCTTCAGCAGCAGGTGGACGATTGTACGTAAAATGTGTGCTGAAAAGCTTTGTCATATATTCTACACTAATTTATTACAAATTGCACGGGATATTGTGTTTTTTGGCTTTAAATCATGAAAATCGTTCTTAGTGTAAAAAAATTACATGGATAAGTGTAATAAAGTTAACAAGAGCTGTGAAAAAGAAAATCCGAATATTTTTCGATAAATGCACAAAAAACGTTCAGAAAGCTTGCGCTAAATTGGAGAAAATGATATGATATTTATGCAACAAACTGTAGTGAAGAATCTGAAGGTAAATTTGGTGGCTTTCAGATGTTTTTTCATGAATAAATTGTCTTGGGAGGCATACAAAAATGATTGATCGTTATACTCATCCTGAAATGGGTAATATCTGGACACTCGAAAACGAATTCCGTACCATGCTGAAGGTAGAAATTCTTGCTTGCGAGGCTATGAACAAACTGGGCATTGTGCCTGATGACGCACTGAAAGACATTCAGACCAAGTCCGACTTCCGCCTGGACCGCATTAAAGAGATTGAAGCAGTAACCAACCATGATGTTATTGCTTTCCTGACCAATGTGGCAGAGTATGTTGGCGATGCATCCAAGTATATTCATAAAGGCCTGACCTCCAGCGACGTAAAGGACACCGCACTTTGCTACATGTCCGTACAATCCGCTGATCTCATCATGCGCCATCTGGAAAACTTCCACGCTATCCTGCGCCGTCGTGCTGCTGAATTCAAGCACACCGTAATGATTGGCCGTACTCATGGCATTCACGCTGAACCGATGACCTTCGGCATGAAATTCCTGCTGTGGTCCGCAGAAATCGAGCGCAACATTGAACGCTTGAAACAAGCTCGTGAAATGATGGCTGTAGGCAAGCTGTCCGGCGCTGTTGGCACCTATTCCAACATTGATCCGTTCGTAGAAAAATATGTCTGCGAAAAACTGGGCCTGACTCCTGTACGCCTGGCTACTCAGGTTATCCAACGTGACCGTCATGCTCATTATATGACTACTCTCGCTATTATCGGCTCATCTCTGGAAAAAATGGCTACGGAAATCCGTAACCTGCAGCGTACCGATATCCGCGAAGCTGAAGAATATTTTGCACCGGGCCAGAAGGGCTCCTCTGCAATGCCTCATAAACGTAATCCTATCACCTGCGAAAAGGTTTCCGGTATGGCACGTCTGCTGCGCGGCTATGCAGTAGCTGCTCTGGAGGACGTAACCCTGTGGCATGAACGCGACATCTCTCACTCTTCCGTAGAGCGCGTAATCCTGCCGGATGCTACGATTGCTCTGGATCATATGCTGAGAAAATTCACCAACATCATTGATAAGCTGCTGGTATATCCTGACGCTATGATCGCTAACATGAACAAGACCGGCGGTCTGATTTTCAGCCAAAACCTGTTAATCGCTCTCGTTACCAAAGGCGTACTGCGTGAGGATGCTTACAAATGGGTACAACGCAACGCTATGGCTCGCTGGCTGGAAGGCGCAGACTTCAAGACCAACGTTGAAGCTGATCCGGATATCAAGAAATATCTCACCGAAGAAGAGGTTGAGCACTGCTTCGATCCGAAGCCGATGCTGCGCCATGTAGACGAGATTTTCGCTAGATTTGGTTTATAATAAGAAAGTTAAGGAGTGACTGCTAATGTCATCTGTTGTTGTATTAGGCGCCCAATGGGGCGATGAAGGTAAAGGTAAGATTGTTGACTACTTGGCACAAAAGGCTGATGCTGTTGTCCGTTATAGCGGCGGCTCCAATGCCGGCCATACTGTTGTAGTTAACAACATCAATTACAAGCTGCGTCTGCTGCCCTCCGGCGTACTGTTTAATGATAAGGTAAACGTGCTGGGCAACGGCGTTGTTATCAACCCGGGCGTAGTGCTGGCTGAAATCGCCGGCATGAAGGAAAAAGGCATTGATTGCAGCAATCTGGTTATCTCTGACCGTGCGCACGTTGTTCTGCCTTACCATCAGCGTCTGGATGAGCTTCAGGAGGAGGCTCTGGGCAACCACAAAATCGGTACCACCAAAGGCGGTATCGGCCCCTGCTACATGGATAAGGTTGCACGTGTAGGCATTCGTGTCTGCGACCTGATGGAGCCGGAAACCTTTGCTGAAAAGCTGAAGGTTAACCTCGAAGCTAAAAATGCTATTATCACCAAAATCTATGGTGCAGAGCCGTTTGATTACGACGCTGTGCTGAAGGAATATCTGGCTTATGCTGAAGAGCTGCGTCCTTATGTTGCTGATACCGGCGTAGTTATGGACGAACTGTTCAGCGCTGGCAAAAATGTTCTGTTTGAAGGCGCTCAGGCTACCTTCCTGGACATTGACCATGGCACCTATCCGTATGTTACCAGCTCTAATCCGACCGCTGGTAATGCCTGCACCGGCAGCGGCGTAGGCCCTCGCTTCATCGACCATGTTGTCGGCGTAGTTAAGGCTTATACCACTCGCGTAGGCGAAGGTCCCTTCATCACTGAGCTGCTGGATACTGACGGCCCTGGCAACCAGATCCGCGAAACCGGTCATGAATATGGCACTGTAACCGGTCGTCCGCGTCGCTGCGGCTGGCTGGATGCCTTCATGCTGCGCTACAGCGCTCGTCTGAACAGCCTTGATTATCTTGCTATCACCCGTCTGGATATCCTCGACAATATGCCGAAGATTAAGATGTGCGTTGGCTACAAGATTGGCGACGAGGTGCTCAAACGCATTCCTGCAAGCCTGAACGTGCTCGCTAAGGTTGAGCCGATTTTCGAAGAGTTCGAAGGTTGGATGACCGATATCAGCGGTATCCGCAACTATGACGAGCTGCCGGAAAACGCTAAGAAATATCTGGCACGCTTGAGCGAGGTTGCCGGCGTTGAGCTGGGTATCGTATCTGTTGGCCCGAACCGTGAGCAGACCATTGTTCTGAAAGAATTACTGTAATCGCAGATTTAGATAGCAGGAGAAAGCTGATTTACGTTGCAAGCTTAGCAGTTTAAAAAAGTTTTTCAAAAAGCTCTTGACATCTTTCTGTAATCAGAGTATAATATTAATGTTGCTAATCAATGGCGACACAATGATTCACTAGCTCAGTTGGTAGAGCACCTGACTTTTAATCAGGGTGTCCCGAGTTCGAG
>JAIHZV010000297.1 GCA_022718015.1 Phascolarctobacterium sp.
ATCGGCTCCGGCCCTGCGGGCCTGACGGTCGCAGGCGACCTCGCCAAGATGGACTTTGACGTTACTATTTTTGAAGCACAAAGCGAACCCGGCGGCGTGCTGCTGTTCGGCATTCCGGAATTCCGTCTGCAAAAGGACGTTGTCCGCCGTGAAATTGCTGAATTACAGCATGTCGGCGTAGAAATCAAAACGCAGCAGCTGGCAGGTGTTGACTTTACTGTCGACGACCTCTTTGCCCAAGGCTACGACGCTATCTTCATGGGCACCGGCACCTCCCTGCCGCGTACCCTCGATATTCCCGGCAAGGAGCTGTCCGGCATCATCACTGCAACCTACTTCCTGCGCATGGTTGTGCTCGCTGACGGCGGCAAGCTCGACGCCAGCGAAACGCTGCTACACACAGGCGACAATGTTGTTGTAGTCGGCGCAGGCAACGTAGCTATGGACGCTGCGCGTACTGCCATCCGCCGCGGTGCTAAAAACGTCACGATAGTTTATCACAAGACGGATGCAGAAATCTCAGCCTTCCCTTCTGAATACGAGGCCGCGGCTACTGAAGGCGTACAATTCCGCTTTCTGCGCCAGCCTATCGCCTACTTCAACAAAAAGCAGATGCGCGCTGTCAAAAATATCCGCCGCCCTGCTTCCCCGGCTGATGAAACAGAGCTGGCAGGCCTGCTCCTGCAAAACATCACCAAAACCGAAACCGGCGAATTTATCGCTGAAGGCGGTCAGGAGGTGCTCCCCTGCGACTGCGTTATCCTTGCTGTAGGCCAAAAGCCTGCTGCCCGCATTGTTACGTCAACCAAGGGCATTCAGGTAGACCAGCAGGGCTTTGTTATCACCCGCGACCGTCCCTATGGCATGACCACACGCGCTGGTGTATTCAGCAGCGGCGACGTTGTCCATGGTCCTGCAACCGTCGTCCTCGCTATGAAGGAATCCAAAAAGGTTGCCGCCGGCATTGCGCAATATGTTGATGCCAAAAAGCTCCTTGAGGACTGCACCATGGACGAAACAATATTATAAAGGGAAAAAGACTGCTTAGCCAGCGTTAATGCTAGTTAAACAGTCTTTTTTATTTATTTTTAAATAACCTTTTACAATCTTTTTATTTGTCACCATAGTGACTGCCACATTCCGCAATTATGATAATATCCCCTTCTATCTTGAACACTATTCTATTCTTCTTGTCTATATGGACGCTATAATAGCCAGTATAATTTCCTTTGAGCGGTTCAAGTTTACCAGAGCAATTATACCCATTGCGCGCAATATCTTTAAGCAGATGATTTATTTTTTTGAGCGTCTTCTTGTCGCGCTCCTGCCACGAAAGATAATCTTCCCATGCACCGTCGTGCCACGTTTTAGGCAATTTATTCCACCTCAATCAATTCATGCTGCGATATATTACGGCCATGTTCAATATCATCTATACGCTGCTCCAACATTGACATATGCTCATCACTATAAAACGGATCTGCAGAAATTTCAAAGGGTATGCGTTGCTTACATTGTTCACAAGCAAGT
>JAIHZV010000037.1 GCA_022718015.1 Phascolarctobacterium sp.
TCGGTGCTGACGGTGCTGTCCGTGCTGTTTATTTCTCTGCCGGTCATTGTGATTTCGCTGCTGCAGACGCGCTATCCGGAGAAAATGATTTTCTTCTTTACGCGCAAATGCTCATACACGACAAGGCGCAACTGCTACATCTGGTATGAGGAGTTCAAAAACGCGGTCAATGTCATGGGCAAGCGTCCGTGGATGATGCTGCGTGCGTTTATCGAATCCGGACTGAGCCTGCTGTTTATTTATGCGACGGTTCCGGCGTATTTTACAGGCATGAACATAGATTTTGACCTTGTGCAGGTTATGGGACGCATGGTGCTGCTGAATCTGGTGCTGTATTTTTCGCCGACACCCGGCGGCAGTGGCGTGGCCGAGGGCGGCTTTCTGGTGCTGTTCTCTAACATCCTGCCGAACGGCGTAGAGGGCATTATGGCCGTGCTGTGGCGCTTTACGGCGGAATATCTGCCGTTCCTTTTGGGTGCAGTCGTGACGATTCGTGCCTTTGGCAGTGATGTTCTGAATATGGCGTCGCTGAAGAGCAAGACGACTGCGGGTAAGCAGCACGCCATGAATAAAGAAACAAACGGCGCAGTGAGCGCTGAGGATGATAAAGCTTAATAGAGGGGGCTTGCGATTATATATGAAACAAATAGATAAAACCAGTCTGCTGCTTGTGGCAGGCGCAGCCTTGTTTATAATTCTTTTTGGTATCGGCGGCGTACCGCTGCTCGACCCGGATGAGCCTGTTTATGCGGAGACAGCGAAGGAAATGCTGCAGACAGGCGATTTTCTCTCGCCGCGTATCTTTGGCGATTATTGGTATGACAAGCCGCCGATGTATTATTGGCTGGTGGCTATAGCGCAGGCTATTTTCGGTACGTGTGAATTCGCTGCGCGTCTGCCTGCTGCGCTGATGGCGTGTGCGACCTCAGTGATGGTTTACGTTGGTGCGACAAGACTGTTCAGTGAGCGTGCAGGCTTTTGGTCGGCGATGGTGCTGACGAGCTGTGTGCAGTTCTTTTACATGGGCAAGGCGGCGGTGACGGACACGACGCTGCTTTTCTTTATGACAGGTGCGCTGCTGTCGTTCATACATAAGCGCTATTGGCTCATGTATATCTGCATGGCGCTGGCGACGGTGACTAAGGGCCCTATTGGCATAGTTTTCCCGGGCACGATTATTTTCCTTTATCTGATTTTCATGGGGCAGCTGCGCGAAATTCTGCGTATGCACGTGATTCGTGGTCTGCTGCTGTATTTTCTTGTTGCGTCGCCGTGGTATTATGCAATGTACACGGTGCATGGCATGGAGTTCATCAACACGTTCTTGGGCTTTCATAATATAACGCGCTTTACGACGGCAGAGCATGCAAACCGCGTGACCTTCTGGTATTATTTCCCGGTAATAATTCTGGGCATGTTCCCGTGGACGGGCATGCTGGTGCAGGCAGTGAAGGCCTCTGTGCAGGACAGTCGTATTGATGATATGCGTAATCTGGTGTTCCTGCATGTCTGGGCGCTGTTTGTGCTGCTGTTCTTTACCGTCTGCAAGACGAAGCTCGTTTCTTATATTCTGCCGATGTTCCCGGCTATGGCGATGGTTATTGGCTGGAATATCGCGCGTATGCAGGCCAAGTTCCGTCATACCACGCGCTTCTACGGCTGGGCAGCAGGCAGCGGCCTGATGTTCGTGCTGCTGGGTGTGGGCTGGATTATCGGTGCGGAATATCTGCCTGAGGCAGAGTTCAGCCTGATTATGCTGGGTGCGCTGACGCTGCTTTTAGGCGCGGCGGCTGTGTTCACGCTGCTTTATTACCGTGATGTGGAGCTGGCAAGCTGGCTGCACGTGATGATTGGCGTGGTGACGATGTGCGTGGCGTTTGCGTTTGTGCTGCCTGTTATTGCTGACCGCTTCAGCGTCAAGACGATGAGCGGCGTGTATCAGGAAAGCTGCGAGCAGAGCACGCCGATTTATGTTGACAAATTCCTGCGCCCCGGCTTCATGTATTATGCAGGCAAGCCGGGCATTGAGATGGTGCCGCAGACTAACGCCTTGAGCGAGGCGCTGCGCGATGGGAGCCATAAATATATCCTCGTGCGCGGACTGGAATATCGCCGTGTAGCCAAAACGCAGCAGATTCCGACGAATATCACGACCGTGAAGGAGATAGGGGATATTTATTTGCTGGAGCAGAGGTAGAAGCTTTATCGTCACAGGGAGCAATCCTTGTGGCGATTTTTTTCTGCACGATTGAAAAAATTACTCTGCCTTGCTATAATCATAAGTGAAAATTATCTGCGGAGCAGCTTTGGCAGGCCGAGCTGCGCAGAGGATGAGATTGGATTTTGAGGTGGATTATAATGCTGCGAAAATTTAGGGAGACATTAAAAAACAAGCAACGTGGCGCGATTATGGTTTTCTTTGCTATACTTGTGCCGTTATTTTTAGGCGCGATTGGCTTGGCGGTGGACGCAGGCTTTCTTTATATGCAGAAGGCCAAGCTGCAGGATGTAGCGGATGCGACGGCGCTGGCGGGGGCAGGGCATTTGAACGATGGCGATGACCGTGAAGGTCATGTGGCTAGTGCAGTTATTGCCTTTGCCGGAGCGAATGGCTACAAGGATTATGCTACCAGCTCGAATTTTTTCCCTCTTGGTGATAAAGCTCCTGACACCAGCGTAATATTGGGAGAAAATGCTGACTGGAAGATTGCTTATGCTATTGACGAAAATATGAATGATAAGGACGGCGAGCAGCGCGACCATGTGCGTGTGGTCATTTTGAAGCGCGTGCCGACGTTCTTTATCCGCCTGTTGTTCCCTGAGCAGAAGGAGGTTGTGGTGAAGGCTGTTGCCGCAGCGGAGTATGTGGAGGGGGAGGAGCCTGAACCTGTTATAAGTGGGGATACACCTGTTATTTTTGTAGAAGGTACATCAGCGGAAACTTTCCAATGTTATGAAAGTGCCAAGAATATAGTTTTGGGGAAAAATTTTAATTTTCCTATTTATATAAAAGATGGTAATATAGATACTACAAAATTGCCTGGCACAGGTAATTTGTATGTTAGTAATAATGTTCTAGGCACTACAGCAAAATATGACGAGTCTAAAAATAATATTGCTTGGGATCCCCCTATTAATAATCGAAATGTTTTCTATAAAAAAGGAAATTATCCAGCTAGGCCGACGTCTGGAGTATATTGGAATGATGACAAAAAGAAGCAAGAGTGGGAGGACTTTAAAAAAAAGTATGATGAAACTCGAGCGAAAGCAGATGCTAAGTATGAGGAAGTAAAAAATAAACTTATAAGTGAAGCAAATACTAAGGCTCAAGATATAGAAGCTTATAAAAAAGGTGAAGGTATAAAGCGCTATATTGGACTGGATGCTTCAGGAAAACCATATTCTAATATAAAAGAAGAAGATAAAACGATAGAACTTTATATGAGTGGTACTTATTTTGAGACAGTAGCGGAACCAAGCAAATTTTTCGCTAAGGATAGAAGTGTAATTACTAATAGACAATTAAAAAATGTAAAGACAATTACTACTTTAGTTTCTGATAAGCCTTGTATGATTGGAACCACAGGGATTACATATGGTAATATTTATCTCTTGAAAAATGAAGGAATAGGTTTGGATATTGCTGGCAGTGGTAATAACTTTAATGGTACCTTGTATTCACCGGGCAATTTATATGTTGGTGGTGAAAATAACCATTTTTTAGGTGACACTAGTAGTTCAGCAGAAGTTAGCATATTTGGAAAAAATGTTTATCTTGGAAAATGGATCAAAGTTTCTGAAAGCATTGTTACTGAGTACAGCTTTAATTTCGTGACTAATGTATGGAAAACAGATAAATGTATCAAGATAGAATACAACGGTGATACACTTGTAGACGCAAAAAATGATTCTAATTGGTGTATCCATTTTGGTGATACATCTGCTTCCTCTTCAGGCTCTTCCTCTGGCTCTAGCGGCAGCGGCGCGTCGAAGGCGCACGTACGCCTCGTAATCTAAAATATGTTGTGCGCAAAATAAATAAGAGCAGCAAAAAACACCTGCGGCCTTACGTTAGTAGTAGGGTCGCAGGTGTTTTTTATAACGAGGTGGATTATCGCTACATGCTGGCTTGCAGCGCACGCACGCTTTCAGGTGGCAAAGAAGTGATTTCCGCAACGTCTTCCACAGAATCGCCACGCTTCAGCATCTTGAGCGCCATGTCCTTTAAAGTTTTCTTTTTAGTTGTTTTAGCCGCTTTTATAGTAGCTTTTATAGTAGCTTCCTTTACTTTTTCTTTGGCAATTTTTTCGCCTATTTCTTGACCGAGCTGCTGTCCAATTTTCTGCCCAAGCTGCTGCCCAATTTGCTGTCCAACCTGATGAGCATATTCTTCAAATAAATCTCTCATTTCTCCTTCACCGTCCTTTGAATGCTTTAAAAACTCCATCTGTGGAGCAAATTCCTTATAATTCAGCTTTGCAGGGTCTGTGCAGTACATATCCTGCATGAGCTTACCAAGCGGAGTGTCATCCTGAATTTGGCTGTTCACATAAATAATATGCGAGCCATCCTTGAAGAGTTCCATATTCTGACCTATATAGCGGTCAATGTTGTAAATTGGCAAATTGCGCTGCAGCACATCATTTTCGGTAATAAAAATAACGTAGGTTTCCGGCAGTTCTTCATAGTCATAACCTGCTTTTAAGAAAACTGTGTCTAAAGAGCTGCTGTAAAAGCGTGCGCGTTTTGCGGGTGCGCCTTCGTCAGCGCGTTGAATTTCGACGTTGAATCGCCTGCCATTTTCGTCTTCAGCGAGAATATCGAGTTGTGCAGAATGACCAAATAAGTTTTGAATGAAATTCTGTACACATACTGATATCACCTTGATTTTATCATTTTTCATGATAACTCGCAACATTTTTTGTGTTGCCGGGATGTTATCGTGGAGCATGGCGTTCATAAATTTGTTATTCATCATGCAGAGTGTTTTGACGATTTGCTCAATGTCTATAAAGTAGTTGATAGGCATAGATTCACCTCTTTTTTTAAATAATTTTCTGATTAATCAGCCACTGTGGATATTATAGCAGGTTGTGAAAAGAAAATCAACTTAATTTTCTGATATTTATAAATAAAGTTACTGAGCCTTTCTCGTCTCTTCTGCGCCGCAAGCGGCACGTGTGCCCTTTGGGTATTAGCACGACCAGCAGTTTTTACTGTGCAAGCTTGTAAAAACATGGTCTTAGCGTCAAGGAGAGGTGACACCGCGTAGCGATGACGGAGGGGGATGTGTTTCGGCGTCCCTAATGCAAAACTACATTGCAATGTAATTTTTACGCGAAAACGTGTAGAAAACAGCATCGCAATGTAGTTTTTTATTTGAAACGAGCAGACAACAACATCGCAATGTTGGTTTTAGGAAGGAAATGTCAGTAAATTAAAACTTTCCTGCTGTGCGCCGCACTTTTTTTAGTTACATATTATCTGTATAAAAGTGGTTATATACATATCGCAAAAAAATCACAAAGGAATATGCAATCTTAGAAGAAATATCAATAAAAGCTCTCTAAAGTTCAGTAAAGGCATAGAAGTTTGCAGGTACTTGCAATTTTGAGCAGAAATTTGTATAATAAACCCATAAATAAGTATGTGCGAAATGAAGGAACTTTTTAGGATTTTGGGTTTAGTTTCGTTTGTTTTGTCGCGCCCTTTTTAGAAGGCACAATTTCAAAGAAGAAGGATTATGATATACAATGAGGAAGCTTTCACCACGCATACTGCTGATAATTGCTCTGACGTTGAGCATTATCTGCGGTATGATGATTTATTCGTTTTTAAGTAAAAATGATAAAAGTGATGCTGATAAGACGGCTGTTGTCGTAGCGGCGATGGATATTGCGCCGGGTACACAGATGACAGCGGAGATGCTACGTCTGGAGCTGATTCCGAATGAGCTGGTGCAGCAGGGTGCTATGCGTAAGGTTAACGATGCTGTGGGCAAGCGTTTGAAGATGCCTGCCAATGCCGGCGACCAGATTACGCAGAAGCGTTTGAATGCAGTTGGCACTATGGGCAGCTTTATCGGCACCATTCCCAATGATAAACGTGCTGTGACGATTACGGTTGACGACGTGAGCGGCGTGGCGGGCTTTATTGCGCCCGGCAGCTATGTTGACGTGCTGAACATAGACGGCGACGGCAAGGATAGACGTGTTTCCGGCAGTTTGCTGCTGCAGAATGTGCTGGTGCTTGCTGTTGGCAGCACGGATATTACTAGTGATAAGGTAAAGAAGAATGAGAATGTAAAAACTGTTACCTTGGCGCTCGACCCGCGTGAGGCTGTAGAGCTGCGTGTGGCGCAGAGCGAAGGCAGGATAACCCTGATGCTCCGTCCGCAGAAGCCGACTGATAAGGAGATTGTCGGCACGACAGTCTATGGCAAGGCTTCGCAGAGAGAGAGCAGCGCTCCGAGCTACAGTGCTCCGGCACCTTCTTATAGCGCACCGGGACAGACTGCACCGCAGCAGTCTCCGGCTAGTGCAAACTTTGGTATTACCGTTATTCGCGGTACAAGTGTGAGCCGCTAGGCTACGGGAAGGAGCATGAGCAATGAAGATTAAAAATAAGATTGCAGGCGTGCTGCTTAGCTGTATGCTGGTGGCGGTGCCTGTGCTGGCAAGTAATATGACTGTGGGTGTGAACCAGTCGCATATGATTGATGCTGAAGGCGTCAATCAGGTGGCGATTGCGAATCCTGAGATTGCCGATGTTCTCGTGGTTGCACCGGGCGAGGTTATGCTGATTGGCAAGAAGCCGGGCACGACGAGCCTGTCGCTGTGGCGCTACGGCAATCGTATTGATTATACGGTCGTTGTCGATGGCAGCGATGACGGTACGGCAGGCATTGTGCAAGGTGTGCTCAAATATCCCGGTGTTCATGTGAGCATGGCAGGGGGCAAGATTATTCTTGAGGGCATGGTGGAGAATCAGTATGAGCGCACACGCGCGGAGCTGATTGCCTCTTCCTATGGCACGGTGACGAACCTTTTGCAGATGCGTCATCCGAAGCAGGTGCGCATTGAAAGCCGTGTTATCGAGATTTCTACGGATAAGGTAAAAAATCTTGGTATCGCTTATGGCAATGCGGCTGGTAATGACAGTGGCAGCAGTGGTGGCAATAGCTCTGTTTCGCTGGGTACTGAGGGGGCGTTTGGCGCCGGTCAGTCACATACTAACAAGGTGGATACGGGCAGACCGTTTAACTGGTTTGGCTCTTATGCAGAAATAAATGCACAGCTGAATGCGCTCGTGAAAAAGGGCGATGCGAAGGTTCTTTCTGAGCCTTATGTTATCGCTATGAGCGGCGAAAAAGCAAATATCCTGATTGGCGGCGAAATTCCTGTTCCCGTCAATACAAGTGATAATACAGTTACTGTGGAATGGCGTGAATATGGTATCCGTCTGGATATTGAGCCGACTGTGCAGCAGGACAATTCCGTAGACAGCAAGATTCAAACAGAGGTCAGCAGTCTGGATTGGAGCAGCGCGGTCAATGCAACGTCTGCAACAGGCGTGCGTATTCCCGGCCTGCTGTCGCGTAAGGCGGACAGCCATGTGGTTATGCAGCCGGGGATGACGATGGCTATCGGCGGTCTGATTTCCTCTACGGAAAGCAAGTCCGTATCAAAGATTCCGCTTTTGGGCGACATTCCGATTTTAGGCCAGTTCTTCCGCAACACGTCGAAAACGCGTGAGCGTAAGGAGATTTTGATATTACTGACACCGATTCTGGTGGACAGTGACTATAAGCCTGTGATGAGTGAGGAAGCAGAGCGCATGTCTAAGCTGTCTGATAAAGAAGTTTTGCGAGGTGACCTCTATGCTAAGCAAAAAAAGTGAAGGCGAAGGACAGATTCTGACCTTCTTCAGTATGGCTTCCGCCGTAGGCAAAACGGTTCTGGCGGTTAACTTTGCCGCCGCTCTGGCCGAAAGAGGCTTCAGAGTTTGTTTGGCAGATTTGGATCTGCAGTTTGGCGATGTGTGCAATTATCTGGCACTCGTGCCGGAGCAGACCTTATATGATTACAGCGAGGCGGACGAGGCGACGCGTAATGCAGCAGCGTTCGTTACGCCGACAGCCTTTGGCTTTGATGTGCTGGCAGCACCGAAGGAGCTGGACGAGGCGTTCATCATGAATGCCGAGATCGTCAGCAGTGCGGTGAACCAGCTGCAGGCAGCCTATGATTTTGTAATTCTTGATACGACGACCGGCTTCAGTGCTATAAACCTGAGCCTCCTGGAGCTGACGGATGTGCTGTATCTGCCCTGCGTGGTGGATTTTATTCCGTCGATCAAGAATCTGAAATGCGGCATTGATACGCTGCATAAGCTGCAGTTTGACTGGCAGCGCGTGCGCCTGATTCTTAACAGAAGCAAGGCAGAAACGCAAATCAGTGTTAAGGATGTAGAAGCCTTACTAGGCAGGCCCTTCCAGTATTTCATCGGCAACGATTACCGTGGTGTAACGCTGTCAATTAAGGAAGGCAAGCCGGTGGTTTTGACTGATAAAGACAGCAGACTGGCTGACGAAATAAGTAATGTTATTTCGTCGGAGCTGGGCGAGCAGGAGGAAAGCGGCGGCTTTTCCAAATGGTTCAGCGGTCTGTGGAAGTAGAAGGAAGGGTGATTTATGCAAGGCTTTAAACAGGAAAGCTTTTTAGCTGACGAAAATGCTGCAGACAAGAACCCGAAAAATTTTAGCAATAGCTGTCAGGTGGTCAGCTTCTTCAGCCCTAAGGGCAAGAGCGGCCGCACGACCTTGATTGTAAATCTGGCGCTGGCGCTGGTGCGCATTACTGGCGAGCCTGTGGGCATTATTGATGCCGACACGCATTTCGCTGATATGGA
>JAIHZV010000298.1 GCA_022718015.1 Phascolarctobacterium sp.
CAACAGCTTTTACGCCGTCAGCAGTACCGTCGAAGCCAACGATGAAGATTTGCTTGCCAGCGCTCTTTGCTGCTTCAATAGCACCCAGAGCCATTTCGTCGTTTTGAGCGAAGATAGCTTTGATGTCCGGATTAGCCTGCAGCATGTTTTCTGCTACAGTCAGACCTTTGCTGCGGTCGAATTCAGCAGTTTGCTTAGCAACAACAGTCAGCTTGCTGTCAGCAATTTTGTGGAAGCCTTCG
The DNA here is from genome assembly GCA_022718015.1 of Phascolarctobacterium sp. Taxonomy (GTDB): domain Bacteria; phylum Bacillota; class Negativicutes; order Acidaminococcales; family Acidaminococcaceae; genus Phascolarctobacterium_A. The sequence goes on from JAIHZV010000298.1 coordinate 243, forward strand.
CCACGCTCACGAGAAGCGCTGGCACCCGGGATACCTTCCAGCTCTGCAACCTTAACCTTTTCGCCCAGCTTCTTAACGATGTAATCAGCAGCCATTTCGCCGCCCTTTACGTTATCAGAAGCAACGAGGCAAGCAACATTGCCTTGGTCAGCACTGCGGTCCAGGCAGATTACAGGGATGTTAGCCTTGTTAGCAGCCTTTACAGAGGTAGAAACTGCTGCAGAGTCAACAGGGTTAACCAGCAGAACGCTGATGTTCTGCTGCAGCAGATCAGCGATATCATTAGCCTGCTTTGCAGGATCGTTTTGAGCGTCAACAACCTTAACGTTTACGCCCAGCTCCTTAGCCTTAGCTTCAACGCCTTTAGCCAGGGAAACGAAGAACGGATTGTTTTGGGTAGATACGGAGAAGCCGACAGTGATTTTTTTGTCAGCCTTTTTGCCGTTGTCACTGCCGCCGCAGCCAACGATCATCATAGCCATAGCTACGATGCAGGTTAATACTAATAAGATTTTTTTCATTGTGAATGAAAGCCTCCTAAATTAATTAGTTTTTCTTACGGTCCATCAGGACAGCAAGCAAAATTACAATACCTTTGACAACTTGTTGGTAGAAGCTAGATACATTGAGGATATTCAGACCATTGTTCAGCGTGCCGATAATCAGCGCACCGATAATAGTGCCGAAGATGCGGCCCTTGCCGCCGGAAAGACTCGTGCCGCCCAGAACAACAGCTGCGATAGCGTCCAGCTCATAGCCGGTGCCGGCAGTCGGCTGTGCACTGTTCAGACGGCTGGTCAGGATTGCGCCTGCCATACCGCAAAGGAAGCCGGTGATGGTGTAAGCGAAAATCTTAATGCGGTTGATTTTGATGCCGGCGATGAAGGAAACCTTCTCGTTGCCGCCAACAGCATAGGTTTTGCGTCCCAGCGGAGTTTTATGCAGCACAAACCAAAGAATAAAGAACATAATCAGCATCATAATTGCCGGAACAGGCAGACCTGCAACGTAGCCCTGGCCAAACTCCAGGAAGGCATCGCTGTCACTCAGATTGCTGATCGGGTTACCATTAGTATAAACAAGAGTCAGGCCACGGAAAATGGTCATCGTAGCCAGCGTTGCGATGAACGGCGCCACCTTGCCATAGGTAATAACCAGGCCGTTGACACTGCCAAGCACCGCACCAATGAGGCAGGCCAGCACGATACCAAAAACAGGATCCATGCCGCCCTTGATAAAGCTGCCCATAAGTGCGCTGGACAGCGCCAAAAT
>JAIHZV010000299.1 GCA_022718015.1 Phascolarctobacterium sp.
GCCACAACGGGTAGTATCAACATTACCAATACCGAGCGTGCAGTGGTTATCTTCGACAAGCTGGTGCCAAGCAAGGCAGATGCCTTCCTGGGTAATATCACCATCAACGGCGAAAAGGCAAAGAACGGACAGAACTGCCAGTTGCGCATCTACAACGGCGGCAGCATCCTCTTGCCGTTTGCCGACAAGGAGCCGCTCACCGTGTTTACCGAGGAGAACTATGGCGGTTCATCCAACAGCAGCTATAATGTGAACAACATCTACAACCTGTCGAGCAACAAGGCGTTCAACAACAACATCCGCAGTTTCAAGCTGAAGCGTGGATACATGGTTTGTTTCGCCACATCTGCCAACGGACAGGGTTACAGCCGCGTGTTCATCGCCGACCAGGCAGATAAGGAGATAGCCAATATCCCAGGTGTACTGAAGGGCAGGATTTCCTTTATCCGCATCAGCCGATGGAACAACGCCCACAAGCGCGGATGGGCAGGTTACTGGAACGACGGCGTGCAGGAGAAGTTCAACACTTCATGGTGCTACAACTGGGATGCCAGCAACCACAACGGCTGGACAGACCGTGAATACGTAACCCAGCACCACCACGAGGGATGGCCTGGCATAGCCGATGTGGGCAACAACACGGGCAGCGCCAACATTCTGGGCAACAACGAGCCGGAAAACAAGGCCGACGACAAGGAGCAGGATGTGGATGTAAAGAACGTGCTTGCCAACTGGCCGCAGATGATGGCCACCGGACGCCGACTGGGTTCGCCAGCCGTGGCAGGCGACTACAACTGGCTCTATGAGTTCATCGATTCCATCGATGCCCGCGGATGGCGCTGCGACTTCATCGCCGTACATGCCTACTGGTTCAAGGACAAACCGGGATGGGAGAGCCAGCTGAAGAGCATCAGCCAGCGCTGCGGCGGTCGCCCTATCTGGATTACCGAGATGAACTACGGTGCCAACTGGACGGGATGGCCGGGTTCCGACACCAAGGGAACTGATGCCAACTATGCCATCCAGATGCAGCACATGGCTCCTATCCTGGATTATCTGAACGATGCGCCATACATCGAGCGCTATGCCTATTATAATAATGTGCAGGATTGCCGCTATGCCATTGCGGGCGACAAGCTGACCCCTATAGGCGAATACTATGCGGCACTGCCAGAGAAGCTTGCGTATAACGAGAAGTATGAGTATGTGCCTACCAATCCGCCTACCTATGCTCCTAAGGAGCTCACCTCTACCTTCGTGCCTCGCTCTTCAGTGTGTGTACTGTCGTGGAAGAACCCTAGCGGCGAGTTTGCCGACTCTATGTTTGTGGAGTGCAAGAAGGGAGCCAGTGGCGAGTGGAAGCGTGTGGCTACCGTGGATGTGGATGAGAATGCCGACAAGGCTTACTCTTACAAGGTGAACGTAGAGGAAGCAGGCAACTACTACTATCGCGTGCATGTGGTTGACTATAGAAACAAAGACTTGTACTCAAGCGAGGTGACCAACGTGGTAA
>JAIHZV010000038.1 GCA_022718015.1 Phascolarctobacterium sp.
CGCTGCGCATTTCCAGAGCTTTGAAGCGTTTAGCCAGAACGTCAGCAACTTGTGCTTGCGGATAGCCAGCTTCCAGAGCTTTGATGATGCCGCCCATTTCTTCAACCTTTTGGAACTCAGCCCAGATTTTTTCGGTGATCTGTTTGGTCAGGGTTTCAACGCCCCAGGAACCGCCAGCAGCATCGATCGGGCTCAGCATACCAAATTCTTCTTGCAGCATTACATGCAGGTTACGAGCGATACGACGGGAGAATACGTCGCCTTTACGGATCAGCTCGTCAAACGGCGGGTTGTCATAGGTGCATACGCCGCCTACAACGCTGGAGAAGGTTTGGGTGCAGTTACGCAGCATGTTAACATACGGGTCAACAACGGTTTTGGTGAAGCGAGCGCAACGGCCATGAACCTTGATAGCGCGGTCTGCTTCTTCAGCACCGAAGGCTTCCATAATCGCTGCCCAGATCATACGCAGGGAACGCAGTTTTGCGATTTCCATGAAGAAGTTTGCACCTTGGTTGAAGCAGAAGTACAGGGAGTTAGCAATGTCGTGCAGCTCAACGCCACGTTTTTGCATTTGACGTACATATTCAACTGCAGTAGCGAAGGTGTAAGCAACCTCTTGTACTGCTTCTGCGCCGCCATCGGTGTAAACGTCACTGTTGATGAAAACAGTGCGCAGCTCCGGAGTATTAGCTTTAGCAAATTTAATGGTTTCAGCCATTTCATCATACAAAGCTTCCAGAGAGGTTTCAGTTTTGCCGGTTTTTACCAGTTCGCCGATCGGGTCGCCGCCGATAACACCGCGCAGGGTTTTAACATCATGACCAGCGCCCTTCAGAGCAGCTACAGTCAGAGCCAGCAAGTTTTTAGCGCCGGCGCCGGTGTACATCATGATAGGATATTTATCGAGTTTCAGACCATTAAGCAGAACGCTCATGTCTTCAACGGTAGTAACGTTCACGCCAACATCGCCGGGTTTTTCTGCATCCTTAACGTCTACGCCGTTCTTAGTTGCAGTATCCAGTTTGATATTGTAAACAGTGGAGCCTTTGGAAATTTCTTCCTTCAGCAGTTCATTGTTATCAGCCGGCAGGGTTTCATCGCAGGCTTGCGCAATACCCCAGGGCTCGTGTACATAACCGTTAACGGTTGCACCACGCAGGAAATCGCCCATACCAGGATAATCGTTAGTAGGCAGGATTGCATCAGTACCTTTACGAGTATAAATCGGATCAAAGGTAATCCCCTCGTAGTTTTTCGTGTACATGATCTTGTCAAAAGGTTTACCCTTCAGCAATGCGTTGCATGCTTCCACCCATTCATCCCAGGTGGGTTCAGTAAACTCATCAAAAGTAACCTCAGGGAACTCTGTTACTTTCTCTGATTTACGCAACATGGCTTCCAGTTCTTTGTCGGTCAACGGTCTTTCACCATCAACGACAGCTGTAGATTTTTGTTGTTCATCAGCCATTTAATAATCCTCCTTTTAGAATTTGAATTATCTATATACACAGCTCCAGGCCGTATATAACATAAAAATATTAGGCTTCCTCGCCTGTAAATTTAACCAGACGCCCGTAATTAACAAGCATCTTTCTGATTTCACGACCAGGTGTAATGGAATCGTTCATAATCAGATTGCCCAGTGCTGCCGCAGGCTCAGCGCCACGGCTTTGCATATAACGGGCATAATACTCAATCTGCGGCACATCCTCGCTAGAGCAGTAGACAACAGCCGGCTGCAGCAGGGGATCCTCTGCCAGAACATAGGGATCAACAACCTCAAAATAAGTTTTCAGCAGCTCGCAGATGTCAATCTTCTTGGGATTGTAGTCAATCTCCACGCCTTTTATTTTCAGCTCATTGCTGGCCTCAGCGATACCGCCGGTCACAGCCTCAACACCACGAAGCTCGCTATACGCTTCCTTCAAGACTGCCGCTTCTCCTGATAAATACAATTTTTTCATATAATACTCACCCCTTTATGCAAAAAAATAAAGCCACCACAGGTAGTGATGGCTAGATTAGCTGTACAGCAGCGCACCCCTACGCTGCCATACTGAGAGGAGAAAGGAAATGTTCTCACTAAAAGAAATATTTGAGAATGGAATTTGAAAAATACGGTGTGTCCAGTACCGTAGCAAGTTCAAAAATTGAAAGGCATCGATGGCTTAGACCAAATCCCTTAAGGCCGCAAGCCATCACGCGACCTTTAAAAGGCATAGAAAACAGAAAACCGTTTCTCAAAGAAGCCCTAAACCTATTGCGGCTCGGACTTTTGAAAAACGGTGAAATATCATAAAGCTATATTAGCAGGCAAACGTATACTAAAAACGCTTCACAGACATCTCTCCCCGTCTCTCGCAGGTCAAACGACGATGCATCTTACAGGCAGTTCTTCTGACTCCGTTTCATCGCTTGTTTCACCTTCCCAGAGACTATCCAGTGGTATCAACGAAACTCGCTTCACGTTACAGCGGCGGGACCGTGTCGGACTTTCACCGACTTCTCTATTGAGCTTACGCACCTGTAATATCAATATCAACTTGTTGTACTAATTATAACCGTTACTACTAACTTTGTCAACTCTTTTCGCGAAGTTTTTCTTTTATTTTTTCTCGCTTCTTATGAATCACGCTTTTTAGAAGAAAAAAGCTCATGCGCAAGCCTACTGCTTACACATGAGCCATTATTAGTTATTCTTCTGGATGCAGTCTGATGCACGCTGCACGCACTGCACGATGCCAGCCGCGCAAAAGCTTTTCGCGCTTCTCGCTGTCCATGTCCGGCGTGAAGCTTTGCGCAATCACATGATTCTTTTTGATGGTTTCCTTATCCTGCCAGTAGCCGACAGCCAGACCAGCCAGATAAGCTGCGCCCATTGCCGTCGTTTCGATACACTGCGGACGCTCAACCTTTACATCAATCACATCAGCCTGTACCTGCATAAGAAAATTGTTGGCACACGCACCGCCATCAACCTGCAAGGAAGAAAGCTTAATGCCGCTATCCTCCTCCATCGCCTTCAGCACATCGTACACCTGAAAAGCAATGGCCTCCAGCGTTGCACGCACGATATGATTACGATTAACGCCACGTGTCAAGCCAACAATCGCACCACGCGCATACTGATTCCAATGCGGCGCACCCAGGCCGACGAACGCAGGCACCATGTAGCAGCCGTTGGCATCAGGAACGGATTTAGCCATGGCCTCAGACTCAGACGCATCACGTATCAGGCCCAGCTCATCACGCAGCCATTGAATAGCAGCACCGGCTACGAAAATAGAACCCTCCAGCGCATACTCCACCTTGCCGTCTACGCCCCAGGCAATCGTCGTCACCAGACCGTTTTTGCTGTCCACAGGCTTTTCGCCGGTGTTCATCAGCATAAAGCCGCCAGTACCATAGGTGTTCTTTGCCTCACCGGCAGCAAAGCAGGTCTGTCCGAAGAGAGCGCACTGCTGGTCGCCTGCTGCACCGGCGATAGGAATCTTCACCTCAAACAGCTTGGCATCAGTCGTACCGTAAATACAGCTCGACGGCTTAACCTCCGGCAGCATAGCCTTAGGAATGCCCAGCACCGTAAGAATCTCCTCATCCCACTCCAGCGTGTGAATATTAAACATCAGGGTACGCGATGCGTTGGAATAATCCGTTACGTGTACCTTGCCTCCGGTCAGCTTCCAGATAATCCAGCTGTCAATCGTGCCGAACAGCAGCTTGCCTGCTTCTGCCTTCTCCTGCGCCTGCGGCACGTTCTCCAGAATCCAGTGCAGCTTAGTGCCGGAAAAATATGCGTCCAGCACAAGGCCGGTCTTTTCACGGAACATATTTGCATAGCCGCGGATTTTCAGCAGGTCGCAATACTCCGCAGTACGGCGACACTGCCAAACGATCGCCTTGCAGACTGGGCGACCCGTTTCCTTATCCCAAACCACAGTCGTCTCACGCTGATTCGTGATGCCGATGCCGGCAATATCCGCCGGAGTGACGTTGAGCTTGCTCATCGCCTCATACATCAGGCCAACCTGCGTCGCCCAAATTTCCTCAGCATCATGCTCAACCCAGCCGGCCTGCGGATAGTATTGCGTAAACTCCTTTTGCGCTACACTGCAAATCTCGCCCTGCTTATTAAAAAGAATGCAGCGGCAGCTCGTAGTGCCCAGGTCCAGAGCCATAATATATTTGTTATTAGTCATTGCGTCACGACCTTTCTTTGATGTTTTAAGTATAACACAAAACATAAGGAGCCGCCACTTTCGCAGCAGCTCCTAAAAACTTTATGTGTTATTGTGGAATCCTGATGAAGTATACGGCGCCTTATCGCACGTCCGTAAACCTTCGCCAAAGACGTGGGAGAAGGTGACGGAGACGAAGAAGGATGACGACGGCGTACTTTTAGTACGTCTAGGAATCCTGATGAAGTATACGGCGCCTTATCGCACGTCTTACAGATTAGGAAGGAACATAACCAGTCCCGGTACATAGGTAACGATGAGCAGCGTAATCAAGAGTGCCACGATAAACGGCCAAACCTCTTTAAAGAAATCGCCAAGCGGCGTATCCGTAATCGCGCAGACCGTAAACATCATCGAACCGAATGGCGGCGTCAGACCGCCAATCATGATATTAACAATGCAGATAATACCAAAGTGAACAGGATCAACACCCAGCTTGGTCACAACAGGAACCAGCAGCGGAGCCAGAATAATCAGCGCTGCACCACCCTCCAGGAACATGCCCAGAATCAGCAGCAGCACGTTAATGAGCATCAGCATCATATACGGATCACGCGTAAAGTCGAGCATCGCAGAGGTAATCTGCTGCGGAATACGCTCCCAGTTCAGGTAATAGCCAAAGAAGGAAGCTGCAACGATAATCAGCACAACAGAGCTGGTGCCATAAATAGTTTCCTTCATAATCGGCCAAGCATACTCCCATTTCAGCTCCTTGTAGATGAAGGTGCCGACAATCAGGCAATATACAACAGCAACAGCGCCGGCCTCAGACGGAGTGAACATGCCCATACGCAGACCGGCGATAATACCGAACGGGAACAGCAGCGCCCAGATGGATTCCTTAAGCTGCGTCATGATTTCGCCAAAGGTGGCAGCTCTTTCACGAGAAGGCTTGTAGCCACGCTTTTTGGAAATAATGGCCACGACAATCATCATAGCCACAGCCATCAGCACGCCAGGAACATAGCCAGCCATAAACATCTTCGTAACAGAAACGCTGGCAATCAAAGCGTAGATAATCAGGTTAATACCAGGCGGAATAACAGGCGTGCTGGCAGAGGAAGCAGCCGTAACCGCAGCACTGAAGGCTCTGCCATAGCCGCGTTTTTCCATTTCCGGCACCAGCATTTTGCCCTGCATAGCAGCATCAGCATTCGCACTGCCGGACACGCCGCCCATCAGCAGACTCAAAAGCACGTTAACCTGCGCCAGACCACCAGTCATATGACCCATGAGCACATCAGTAAATTTCATCAGCTTATCACTGATGCCTGCATAGTTCATGATAGAGCCGGCCATAATGAAGAAGGGAATAGCCAGCAGCGGGAAGGACTGCGTGCTGGTGATAATACGCTGAAATACCAGATGCGCCGGAGAGGTCGCATCCAGGAAGGTGAAGTAGGAAATCGTCGCACCGAACAGCGCGTAGGCGATAGGAATACTAGAAAAATACAGCACAAAAACAATTATCACGGGTAAGTAAGCCATTATTTTTCCTCCTTAGCCTGTCCGCGCAAATCCTGCCAGACAAATTTTACAGAATATATGGTCATGAGTACGAAAGCAATCAGTACGGAAGAACTGACATAAACAGAAGAAATACCCAGAACCGGAGTCATTTTCGTATAGGACTTAGAAATATAGAGAATGGAAAGATAGGACATATAGCCGTTCAAAGCTACAAGAATGATATCGGTAATCAAGGCTACAGCCTTCTGCACGCCCTGAGGCATTTTTTTGACGATGATATCAACGCCAACATGGCCACGATGCTTAAAAACAGCAACAGCGCCAATAAATACAGACCAGACGAAGCAGCCGGTAGCAACCTCCTCAGACCAGACAAGGCCGGAGTTGAAAATATAACGCATAATAATGTTGATAACAACGAGGATAGTCGTCACGCTGATAAAAAACGCAGAGATTAAATCCTCAAAGTTATTCAGAATAAAGCTTAAGGTTTTACTCAAAATTTTACCTCCATAAAAATATTTGTTGATTACGAAAAGGAAGCGTTTCGCTTAAACATAAACGAAACGCTTCACATACGACACTAGTTAAATACAGATTACCGGTGCTTTATCGCCTGTAATCATTATTTTGCTGCGCGGATTTTTGCAAGCTCAGCTTTCAGTTTTTCATAGATGCCAGGAGTTGCGCCTTCTTTTTCTTCCATTTGTTTGAAGACAGGCTCAGTTGCTTTTTCGAAGGCAGCATGATCAACATCGTTGAATTTTACGCCTTTAGCTTCCAGCTCTTTGTAAACCTTATTATAGGATTCAGTGGAAATCTTGGTCATTTCTTTGCCGCCATAAGCAAACTCTTCAGCAACGATCTTCTGATCTTCAGGAGACAGGCTGTTGAATACTTTGGTGGAAATGTAAACACCGCAGGTGCCCAGGAAGTGCTTGGTGGTTGCTACGTTTTTAACATGCTCGTAGCATTTGGTACCGATGTTGGTGAACTCGGAGCCTTCCAGACCATCTACAACGCCTTGAGAAACGCCGGACAGGGTTTCGGAGAACGGCAGGCTGGTAGCAGTTGCGCCCATTGCATTGATGGTATCAATGAACAGCTTGCTGCCGGGAGTACGCAGCTTCAGACCTTTCATGTCTTCCGGTTTGGTTACAATCTTGTTGGTCATAACATTACGGAAGCCAAAGATGTAGTCCAGAGCCAGAACCTTGATGCCTTTGTCTTCAGCTTTTTTCATCATATCTTTTACGAGCGGAGTTTCAATCATCTTCTCGTATTCGTCATAGGATTGGTACAGCATAGGACCAACCAAAGGCTTAAAGTCAGGTACATAGTCGCCCAAGTAAGACGGATCCTCTACAGAAATGAAGTTAGCGCCATTAGCAACCTGCTCCAGGCCATCCTTGTAGCAAGCCAGCTGGTTTTGACCATAGCATTGAATTTCTACACGACCATTGGTTTTCTTGTTGATGCGTTCAGCAACCAGCTCCATGGATTTGTAAAGCTGTTCATCCGGAGAGAATACGTGGCTCAGCTTCAGAACTACTTTTTTGTCATTGCCTGCAGGAGCAGCCTTTTTGTCATCGCCGCCGCAGCCAGCCAGAGCCAGCATCATTACGGCCATCATAAGCATAGCAACTATCTTTTTCATTGTCATCCTCCTAATTTCCTGTTGAAATTTGTTGAAATTTTAGTGGAAAATTTTTCCCATTACTAAGCTAATATCATCTTAACAGAGTGACACAAAATTGTCAACTTTATTTTGACATATTTCACAAAGCCTTATTTTACAACGTTGTTGGCCTATTTTTGTCCGCTGTAGTCTTTTTGTGTCCCACTTGTTTTTCTTCAATATATGTGGTAAGATAGTGTTGAATATTGTTGAAAAAACAGCAAAAATTACGTAGACCGGCGCCAGCATGACTCTTTGCTCAGGCAATGCTTTTAGCAGAACAGTCTACGCGCAGCTTGTAAGAAAGAAGGAAAATGCAATGACTATGATTTTTGCACACCGCGGCTTCAGCGGCTACTACCCCGAAAACACTATGCTCGCCTTCCAAAAGGTTGCAGAGGAAACCAAGGCTGATGGCATTGAATTAGATATTCAATTGACCAAGGACGGCGAAATCGTTATCATGCACGACGAAATGCTGGACCGCACCACCAACGGCAGCGGCCTGCTCAAGGACCATACCTTAGAAGAGCTCAAAATGCTTTCCGTCGGCGTAAATATCAAAGGCTTCTTCCCGCGCCAAACCATTCCGACAATGCGCGAATACTTCGACTGGCTGAAAACCACGAAGCTTATCACCAACATCGAGCTGAAAACCAGCATTTTTGAATATGAAGGCATTGAAGAAAAGCTCATCGCTATGGTCAAGGAATATGGCCTCGAAGAGCAGGTTTGGTACTCCTCCTTCAACCACTACACGATTGCCAGAATCAAAAAGCTCATGCCGGAAGCTAAATGTGGTCTTTTGATGGACACCTGGCTGGTGAACGTAGGCGATTACGCTGCTTCCCAAGGTGCTGCATCCGTTAACTCCCGCAGCTATTTCTGCCTGAAGGAGGGCGTTGCTGCTGACCTGCACAAGCACGGCATCATTCTGCAGGCTTGGACACCGAACGACGAAGAGCTCATGCAGCAGCTCATTGATGCAGGCACTGACATCCTTATCACTAACTTCCCGGACAAGGCTGCCAAGGTTATCGGCCGCTAAACCAGCTATCATAATCTTAACCGACAGCTCCCCATTTTGGGGAGTCTGTCTTTTGTTATTATTAAGCTAGAAAGGAACTCCCATGCCGAAAAAAGTAACACTCAAAGACATTGCTGCCAAAGCAGGGCTTTCGCCTGCCAGCGTATCCATGATTCTCAATCGCCGCAGCATCGACCGTTTTAATGCGGAAACAATCAATAAAGTCTTTGCTCTGGCTAACAGCATGGGCTATAAAAACAGCAAACATCAAAGCTATGCACTGATTAAGCCGTCAGATACACTGATTATCATTATCTGCCCTTCGCTGTTCAATCCCTTCTACACAACAATTATCCAGGGCATTGAAATTGCTGCGCGTAAGCAGGGCTTCGTTACCTCTGTGCGCACAACGTACTGGGATACTGATACCGAACGCTTCATTATGGAGCAGGCTCGCAAATTCAATGTTGCCGGCGTAATC
>JAIHZV010000300.1 GCA_022718015.1 Phascolarctobacterium sp.
CTGCTGACGCTGGCGTTTTCTTCGGCGCAGAGCTTTTGCAGGCTGTAGAAATGGCGGCAGTCGTCGAACTCGCGGTAGTTGGGCAGGGAGTTTTTGATGATGAAGCTTCTTCCTTGATAGCCGCCGATGAGCTTGCCGTCATGGCAGGCGAAGGCTGCGTTGTATTTGCGCACGCGTCCGTCCTCGTTGAGCTTGCCTGCTTCGACGGCAACGCTGCCGAACATGACGCAGATGTCCTTGCTGTGCAGTGCGATTTGTTGCGCATAATATTCGCAGTCATCAAGAAAGCTTTGCTGTTCCCAAAGGTCACCGATGAGATAGCCGGGCAGCGCCATCTCGGGCAGCAGCAGGATGTCCGCCTTGCGGCTGCGCGCTTCGTCTATAGTCTGTATGATTTTATGATAGTTTAAGTCGGGACGGCCGGGAGTGATTTCCAGCTGTCCGCAGATGATTTTTACTTTCACTTTTATATCCTCTCGAGTAATGCAGTGCTTTCGTCACATTTTTGTAACTTTCTAAGCCTTGCATGAATTAATATTATAGTGTTATTATAGCAGAGACGAGATAAATTCTCTAGTTATGAGGAGGCTTTTTTGCGATGAAACATAATAAAAAAACGAATGCTTGCCGTAAGCTTGATGAACTGAAAATAGATTACCGTATTCTGGAATATGCTGTCGATGAGGAGCATCTTGATGCTGTGCATGTGGCGGCGGAGGTTGGCATGCCTGCGGCGCAGGTGTTCAAGACGCTGTGCGTGCGCGGCGACAAGAACGGCGTGATGTTCGCTGTGATTCCCGGCGACGGCGAGCTGGATTTGAAGGCGCTGGCGAAGGCCAGCGGCAATAAGCGTGCGGAGCTTGTGCATCTGAAGGAGGTTCTGCCGCTGACAGGCTATATCCGCGGCGGCTGCTCTCCGCTGGGCGCGAAGAAGAATTATCCTGTATATATGGATGAGTCGAGCAATAATTGGCCGGAAATCGCCATCAGCGCAGGTCAGCGCGGCATGCAGATTATCGCAGCGCCCGCAGATTTGCAAAAAGCTACGCGAGCAACAGTAGTTCCTTTGATTTTTGCGTAATTTACACTTGTTAGCTTCTATAAAATGTGTTATGATAAACATGGATAGCCTATTTACACAAAAGTGTGTGTGAAAAGAATAGAGAAAGTAGGTTGCTTGATTATGTTATATGTAAGTACACGAGGGAAAACTGATTTAGTATCTTCAGCTCATGCAATTACGCGTGGCCTGGCAGGAGATGGCGGCTTGTTTGTGCCGCAGAATATTCCTGCAATGCGCATGGTGGATATTAAGGCCATGGAGCATAAGCCTTATACGGAGCGCGCGATTGATGTGCTTTTGCAATATCTGACTGACTTCAGCGAGGACGAGCTGCGTGAATGCGTGAATGCTGCCTATGCGAAGGACAAATTTGGTGATAATCCTGTGCCGCTGGTGCAGGTGAATGATAATACCGGCGTGTTGGAGCTGTGGCACGGCCCGAC
>JAIHZV010000301.1 GCA_022718015.1 Phascolarctobacterium sp.
AAAATGTAATGGAGCGTTATCAAACCTTCAGGCAGGTTGTCGATGATATCACGTTAATGAATAACCGCTTTATGAATAAGGTTTTTGACGGCAATATTCCCGCGACGCAACGAATGTTGCGTGTTATTCTTAAAAATGATAAAATTAAAGTACGCAAGGTAAGCGTGCAGCAGTGGCTGCAAAATCTTTACGGCCATTCCGCGCAGCTGGATATTCTGGCTGAGGATGAGAATGGTACGCAGTTTAATGTAGAGATTCAGCGAAGCGACGAGGGCGCTTCTGTGCAAAGAGCGCGTTTTTATTGTGGAGCGCTGGATATGCACTTTCTTGATAGAGGCAAAAAGTACGAGACTTTGCCAGAGGCTTACGTGATTTTTATTACAGAAACTGATGTGCTGAAAAATGGCAGACCGCTTTATCATATTCAGCGGAGTGTTGATGAAACTGGCGAAGCTTTTGGCGATGGCTCGCATATCGTTTATGTGAATGCTGCCTGTCAGGATGATACGCCGCTCGGCAGGCTGATGCAGGATTTTAATTGCAGTAATCCTGCGAAGATGTATTATAAAGAACTGGCAGATACAGTGAATTATTTTAAGAGTACGAAGGAGGGCGAGATTGATATGACGGATATTATTGAGGTTTACGCAAATAATAAAGCTGAGAAGGCCGCGGCTAAAGCAGCAGAAGAGGCGACTCATCAAAGCAATGTTGAAGTTGCGAAGAATTTGCTGATGGAGGGTATGAGCGAAGATTTTATTGTGCGGACTACTAAGCTTTCACTGGAAGAGGTGCGTGCGCTGGCGGCTAAGCAGAGCGCGTAGTATTGAGTGAAACTAAAGATCTGCGGCTTTACGGAAGTAAGGCTGCAGGTCTTTTTCTTTGCGCCATGTCCTTTGTAATTTACAAAAACGTTTCACACAAGCGTCTGCATTTTTGTTAGAATATAAGTGTATAAATTTGCTTAATATAAGGAGCTGATAAATATGAATACAGAATTACAGGCTTTGATGGAACGCAGAAGCATTCGCAGCTATAAGCCCGATATGGTGCCGCAGGAGCTGATTGACCAGGTTATCGAGGCAGGCCTTTATGCTGCCAGCGGCCATGGCGAGCAGGATTCGATTATCGTTGCAGTTACGAATAAAGAGGTGCGCGACAAGCTGTCGCAGATGAACCGTGCTATCATGGGTACGAAGAGTGATACCTTTTATGGTGCACCTGTTGTTTTGATTGTGCTGGCGCCGAAGAGCAACAAGAATGGTATTTATGACGCAAGCCTTATCATGGGCAATCTGATGCAGGCAGCTCATGCTGTAGGCTTAGGCAGCTGCTGGATTAACCGTGCTAAGCAGGAGTTTGAGAGCGAGGAAGGCAAGCAGCTGCTCAAGGAGTGGGGCATTGAGGGCGAGTATGAGGGCGTTGGTCACTGCATTCTCGGCTATATTAACGGCAAGGTGCCGCCTGCTTTGAAGCGTAAGCCGAACCGTGTTTTCTAT
>JAIHZV010000302.1 GCA_022718015.1 Phascolarctobacterium sp.
CATGCCAGCGAACAGGAAAATGGTTACCCAGTCGATGGATGCATAAGCTTGTTTTTCAGTCAAGCAGCCGGTCAGTACGCAAACGAGTGCGCCAACGATTGCTGCCATTTCCAGGGTGATACCTTTAATGCCGAGAGCCATAACAACTACAACTGCCAGCAGGATAACACCGGAGATAATCATTTTGGTAGAAGAAGTTTCGTTAGCTTCAATCTCTTGCTCAATTTCCTGGTCAGCGTCCAGTTCAACCTTCGGGAGCAGATGTTTACCAATGAACATCATGTAGAGCATACCAGCTACGGAAACCGGAATACCGATCCAAGCGAATTCGAAGAAGCCGAATGCCGGAAGACCAGCAGCGGTCATAGCGCCGGTAGCGATGATGTTAGGCGGAGTACCTACCATGGTGATGATACCGCCCCAACCGCAGGCAAATGCCAAAGGCATTAACTGACGGGAAGCAGGAATCTTAGCTGCGGAGCAGATACCCAGAGCAACAGGCAGCAGGCAGGCAGCCGTACCAGTGTTGGAAAGTACAGAAGAAAGTACAGTACCAACGAGCATCAGACCAAACATCAAGCTGTTTTCACCAGTGCCACAGATGTGGACAACCTTGTTACCAATAGCTTGTGCAAGACCAGTGTAGAACATTGCTGCGCCTACAACGAACATGCCGGCAAACAGTACTACGGTGGAGTTAGACAGACCGCTAAATACTTGTTTCGCAGGAATCAGGCCTAACAGACCGCAAGCAACAGCAGCGGCGGTAGCAGTAATTGCTAAAGGAATGAGTTCGGTTACAAATAATAATGCAACTACTGCCAACAGAATTAAACATTTGATTGCAGGGGACATATTAAGTTCCTCCTTTTAAAAAATTTATATACAATGTCTCATGACATTATATAGCTTAATTTGTGAACTTCTCAAGGTTCTTCAAAGAGTTACGCTATTTCTTTAGGTGTAACTTGCTTCGTTACATTCATATTAACAGCTATCCGCCGCCATCGCTGTTGCCTATGCAACACCATTTTTAGCAGCAGGTATTCATTATGTACTTTTATCGCTGTTTCTTTATATCTTTATAACTTATTTAGCTTTTCATGAGTTAATACAAGCTAAAGCGTAAATTCCCTTATTAATCAAGCTTATTTTCCTAGTCACTCTGCATTTTATTAAAACGAATTATCCATAAAAAAGCGCGTGCTTTTTATAGTACTTACAATAGTTTTTAAAGTAAAGTAAGTACTAATTTGTCTTAACATTCCTCAATAATTTACACAACATTTTTCCTGCAGCCACACATAAGAAAAAGGCCGCCTTGCGGCGACCTTTATGTCCAGCACTTTTACAGCTCATGCTCATGCTGTAAAATCGTAAAGCTGTTCTTCGTAAAATCAATCAGCCCTTCGGCCTTCATCCGCGCCAGCTCGCGCGTCATCGCACTGCGGTCAGCATCCAGATAATTGGCAAGGTCAGTACGGTTAAAGGGA
>JAIHZV010000303.1 GCA_022718015.1 Phascolarctobacterium sp.
GGACGGTGCGCACCGTCCTCTTTTTTGCTGCGTGGGGAGATAAGCTTTGACTTTTTTCTGGAAATACAGTAATATGATATGTAAGATTGTTGTTAAGAAAGGTTGGTGCATTATGGGGCAACAAAACTATATTTCTGATGAACAGGTGGTTAAGCGTGCAAATTGTGCAGTAAAGATTGCTTTAGAAAAGAAACGTGCTATGGATGTACCTATTTTTACCTATGACAGAGCTACACAAAGTATTTGTGAAGTTGGTAGTGATGGTACGAAAATTCAGGTGTGCAGGAGATATAATCATGGACGCTACAGTGAAAGATGCAAATAAAAAGCCAGAAATAATTGTTTTTGCCGGGCCTAATGGTTCCGGTAAGAGTACGTTTACTGACTTATTGAAGCCGCTAGTTGATTATATCAATGCTGATGAGATAAAGAAAAATTTGAAGTGTGATGACTTAACGGCTGCTAAGATAGCAGAAAAACAACGTGAAGAACATCTGCGAAATAAAGAAGATTTTTGCTTTGAAACTGTTATGTCGACACCGCGTAATTTAAATTTGCTTAAAAGAGCAAAAGAAGCAGGGTACTTTATTCGTTGCTATTATATTCTAACGGTAGACCCTTTTATCAATGTATATCGTGTAAAATCTCGCGTAGCAGAGGGCGGTCATGATGTGCCTGTAGAAAAAATTATTGAACGCTATGATAAAGCTTTGGCACAGGTTTGTGATGTCGTTGAAGTTGCTGATATATGCCATATTTATGATAACTCTACGGAAGAACCATTTCGTATTTTTAAGAAACGTAAATGCGAGGAATTTTTCGATGCCTCGGATGATTGGCATAAAGAAGATATTGAATTGCTAACTGGTAGTAAAAAAATGCAGTATAAGAATTTAAATAAGTAGACTAAGGGGACGGTGCGCACCGTCCTCTTTTTTGCTGCGTGTGTTGAACTAAAAGTTTTCTTTTTTGGCCTTACTTTGCCTAAGGAAAATCCACGCCTGCCATGCCTCGGCATGAAGCAGAACGTATTCCCCGAAAAGCTCGCGAAAAGTGAAAATTTTTCTAACAAAAAGGCTTGTCGGGGGGGGACAAACGTGATATAATAGCATCAACGGCAAGAGTTTACAAGATGTTTTAACTAAGGATTTTTGCGTCTTGTGATTCCTCCTCTTGCCGCTTGAATCTAGCTTTATAAATTGCCAATACTGGGATGCTTGATGTAGAGCACAGAGGAAACAAGGCAACTCTTGAGCAGAAGCATTGCTGACTCCCTGCACGGTGATTTATAAAAATAAAACTATGGTAGTTGATTTTACTACCGATTTCCGAGGGAGGAAAAGAAAATGAAGAAATCTTTAGTTCTCGCAATGGCAATGGCTCTGGGCGTAACCGCTTCCGCTTACGCTGCTAACCCCTTCTCTGATGTACCGGCTGGCCACTGGGCATATGACAGCATCAACAAGCTGGCTGCTGCTGGCGTAATCGAAGG
>JAIHZV010000304.1 GCA_022718015.1 Phascolarctobacterium sp.
CCAGAAAACGGGGACTAAAAATTGAACTGCTGCAGGACGTGATCGCCTGCCTTGCCATGGGAGAGCCGCTGCCGGAGAAGAACCGCGACCACGCCCTGACGGGTGATTGGGTCGGACACCGGGAGTGTCATATCCAGCCGGACTGGCTGCTGGTCTATCGGGTGCAGAATGATGTTCTGGTGCTGACCTTGACCCGCACCGGCACCCATAGCGATCTGTTTGGGAAGTAAAATGAATTGCGGCAATCGCTTCTGAATTTCAGGAAATCAGCATATAGAAGCTTTTACTTTTGGTAGAAGGCTTGCCGGAATGAAAGCCTTCCCCCAGTCGGGGGAAGGTGGCGCGTAGCGCCGGATGAGGGTGCGGGCAAGCAGCAGCTAACGGTGCGCTCTCATCTGCTTCTTTTTTATTCATGTCAACAGTAAATCAAAAGCCCCGCTCCTACGCACAAGGGAGCGGGGCTTTTGCAGCAACATCTCGTTTTGACGTGATCTGGGGAAGGAACCGACCTATCTACGGTTAGTATATGCAATGGAAAGGCTACGCTTGCGCAGCCTTTCCATTGCTAACGTATACAAATGGCTTTTATTTCTCCCAGAGGATCTGACCAGTCAGGGAATCTTTCTTTTTCACAAGCTCATACTCATTGGTAGAGTCGTTGAAACGGAAGCCGTAAAGGATGTTATCATCAGGCTTGGATCCGTAGCATAAGCCGTCCACAGCCTGTCCGAAACGAATATATTTACCGGAGATCTGGGGTTCATAAGGCATACCGTTCTTTACACCGAGGATCCGTGAACCGTGTACACCGTTCCGCACATCCAGTTCCCATATAATGAATTTCTTGTTGCCTTCTTGGGTATATGCGGCATTTGGGTCGCGGGAGAGTTCAAGATTGTTATACAACCAGCCGCACAGCGTTCCGCCATCGGGGGCTTTATCCAGTACGCAGGTGATCTTGCCGGTGGAACTGATAAAGTAAACTTTTGCATTCAAAGTGCGGCCTTCGTAATCAAAATCAGTGCCGGTAACAGCATAAGCTTCTACCTGTCCATCGCCGTCATAGTCTGCCTCAAGATAATACTTTTGCGTTTCGCCGCGACTTGCCAGATAATGCTCCCATGATTCTTGTGCTGATCCACCGTTTGAAGCGCCACCGCAAGCTGTCAAAACTGCAACAAGCGCCAATAAAGCAATAATGCTGAAATTCCGCAAAATTTTTTTCATGATCAAGCTCCTTTTTGCTACATGGTCCCAACCACAGAACAACGTTTTTGGCGTAGATGTTGTTATACCTATAAAAAGTTTTTGCCACGGTCCGCAAACCGTGGCAAAAGCTCGGTTTATTGCAAATTTAAAAACCAGCGCCTATCAAAACGGCGTATTTGCGATATGCAGTTTACGAATGTTGTTTGTGCGCTAACACGCAAACGGCTATAAAACACTGTTTTTCTTACAGGCTGCGGGTGCGGATCTCGGTGGTGACCTT
>JAIHZV010000305.1 GCA_022718015.1 Phascolarctobacterium sp.
CAGAGGATTGTGCAGCAAACACTATCCTCTGTCTTTTTATTGCAGCTGCAATATTTTTTCAGAATGAAGCTCTAAAAAAATCTAATATAAGATAAAGTAACCGCAATGTTGTTATAATAACAATAACTCTAGCTCTCTTAAAAAATATATTTCCATTCCCATGTTGTGGATCTGTCTTTAATATCCACATTCCTATGATTAAAAGTATTACCGTCCATAAAATTTCAATCAAGAGAAACACCCCCATTGATGAAATCTGATATTCTAGTATAGATTTTTTCAACAGAAACTTCTACAACTCCGCTAACTATTATGCCAACGGCAACACCTGCAGTTCCAAATACTATTTTACCTGCGGTACCAGAAACAGCTTTTATTGTTAATTCATTAGTGGCTTTACTAGCGTGACCTGACACATAGTCAACCAAAAGAAACTTTCCAATCTCCTTTTCCCAATCAACATCTTTCTTATCTATGTAATCATTACTTACTTTTATTAAAACCGAACAAGTAGATGTTATTGGTACATTTCGTAATACAGAAGCAACCATCTTCCCACCACTCGGATAATAAACTCTAAATGCCATATTGCTTCCTGGATAAGACTCTATTCTTGTATAATTAGGGAATTCTTTAGATAATAATTCTTCTAATCCTTTATCTCCAGCAGTAGTTACAAAATTACTAAAAATAGCATTGCTTAGGTCTCCCATTGTCATCTCATACTTATTATCTAGATTCTGTTCCTCACCCTCCATTACTTCTTTTTCAGTTTTTGGTATGTGTCCAAATTCTGTAGATAATTCCTGATCCAAATCATTGTTCTTCGTAGCACTAGATGCAGCACCAGCACCTGCTTCTGCGTTTTTAGAAACAACCTCAGATATTACTCCACCTAAAGCTGCACTGATCCATTGCATCATTGCAGGATCTTCACCAGCAATTTTTTCAATCTCTCCAATCACAAGCTTGTTGATTGCTGTCGCACTTGCTCCTGCTAGGAAGTCCCCGCTGGTAAGCTTGCTCATAATGCCGCCTACTAATGCATGGTACAGAGCCTTCTGTTCTTTAGTTCCTTTCATGTAGTGGATTTGGTTAAAGGCAACTTCTCCAAAAAGTCCAGCCAGTTCCTGACGTTCTTCGACCTTGGTCTTGTCAAAGATTTCTCCCAGCTTATTGAGGCTGTTTTTAGTATCACGATTAAGTCCAGCTAGGTCTTGTTTCTGATTTTCTTTATCCCTGATTTCGATTTCACCTTCAGATACAGTTGCCTTGGTTACGCTTTCAGCATTATCTTTAGCACCTACACCAATATTAGGCGTTACACCAGCATCCTTTTTCTTAGCATTCTTAGATGTATCGACATTGATACCAATACTTCCAGCTTTATAATCCGCTTTGTTCTGAATATCTTCATAGGTCAGTGTACCTGTGGAGATTTTATTTTTGTCTTTTTCAGCTTCACTGGAGATAATACCGCCT
>JAIHZV010000039.1 GCA_022718015.1 Phascolarctobacterium sp.
AAGTTCGGCGTCGCGCTGCCGCCGGAAACGAAGGAGCCGACAACAAGACCAGCGCCGCTGATAACCGTCAAATCGCCGCTGCTTTTCGCAAACTGCTCCACAATCGTGCCCTCGCCCTGCGCCACAGCCATAAACATAGCCGCAGAGCCAAGAATCGCTACGCAGGGCACAGCGATATAAGAAATCGCCGTCAAGCTTTGAATACCATAATAAGCAGTCGCTGTCATGCAGACGCCGGCGAAGAAAACCATGCCGTACATCACGACCTCGCTGTCGCCAAACAAAGCCTTCGCCACAGGAATCGCAAACATCGCCAGACCTACGCCGAACCAGCCGGCCTGCGTAAAGCTAATCATCGCACTCGGCAGATAGCTGCCCTTCACGCCAAAGCTGCGCTGCGCCAAAAGGTCAAGCGACAGGCCGCTTTCCGCACCAATAAAGCCCAACGCACCGGTGTACGCGCCCAAAATCAGGCCGCCAACAACGAGCGCGCCGATAAAGCCGTAAAAATCCAGACCTTTGGCGAGCTGCTGGCCAACCCACATGCTTGCGGAGAAGAACGTGAAGCCCAGCATAATCATAAACATCGTCAGCAGACCACGACGGTGAATCACCGGCACGAACGTACTGGTAAAATCTAAATCAACAACCTTTTCTTTTGTACTCATAGGAACCCCCTCGAAATTTAAGCCAGATAAAAATTATAAACCAACATATTTGCTCACAGCCGCCTTAAACTCTGCAATGCGGCGCGTCGTAATCTCCTTCAAGGTTCTCTTCTTATTATTCTCAAGATAAGCCAGCTCCTGAGCATAAAGTCGTTTTGCAACCTCTTCGTCGATTTTATGATAATGGTTTTCCTCCAGCCATTCCTCATAGCTCAGCGGAGTTTTATAGCCAAACTTTTCATCAGTAAACGCTGCGAAATCAACGGTATCCGCAATTGCGTCCAAGCCTTCCCAATACTCCATAACCTCATGGTAATGCTCGGGAATCTCATAACGACGTGCACCGCCATCATAAATAGTACATTTCTCAAACAGCGCATCATCATCGTTCAGCGTCTGCTCGCGATATTCCGGCGCCAGCACGCTGTCCTTCCAGTAGAAGTCGACGAAGGGCAGATTGATGCCGGTAACGCCCTTTTCCTTATAGGTACTGAAAATGCCCTCGTGATATACGCAGTAGAAGCCTTCAAACTCCGGCCAATACTCGCGCAGCTCCTCGGTCAGGTTCTCCAGCACGGTGATGCCCATATTGCCGCCGATGGTGAAGAAAACGATATTGCGCAGACGCGCACCGGCAGTACGATATTCCTTCACAATATATTTCAGGCACTTCACCAGCGTATCGCCCGTCGCAATAATATCGCCGATAATCAAGGTGCCGCCATCAATAATGCTCAGCTTCTTGTATTTGATATCCAGGCCGGAAATAAGCTCGCCGTCAAATACTCTTTCGCAGGACAAAAAGCTCATATCGTTGACAGAAATGCCTGCACGATAGCAGCATTCCTCCAGCGGATAGTTTAAGCCGCCGCGCAAAATCGTCAAAATATTGGCAGAGGTAATCAAACCCTTCCTATTGAAAAAGTCAAGCACAGTCTTGGTAGGATTACACATACGGTCATAATTTTCAAAGCCTACAACCTCCGGAGAGTTAAGCAGGTGACGCGTTGTAGCACTAGTCACAATATAATAATGATTGTTCAGCTTATCGGCATCCAACCGATAAAGTCTGGCCTTGGCGTGATCATATACTGTAACAAGATCAACACCCTGAAGTTTTTTGAACATGGTACCGCTCCTTTGCAAAAAGTCTCATATAATTCTATCCTGATGATTATATCATGAAGCAGCAAAAAAAGCACTAGCGCAGCTTTACAAATTTTGCTCCATTACACACTTCAACTTTTGACAACAAATCCAAGCCAACACACTGTTCTTTAAGCATGTAAACTGCAAATAAAATGTCAAATAGCAGGTAAACCGTAATGGAAAACCTGCTATCCGACTTTTTTAGAGTTGATGAGTTTTATGTAAGGAGATTATTATACCCTGATGCTTCAGGCTATATGCAAAAACCAAAGTCTACATTCCAAGAAGCTTAGAAGCTCCAGCGCAGACCTGCGTCCACACGCCACTTCTCTTCTACGTCGCCGCCGAAGCTGCGCTCAAAGCTTGCATAAATCAGGCTGTTATCGCTCAGCTTTGCTGTGCCGCCGATTTGTGCTTCATACCAGGTGTCGCCAAAGTCGATGCTTGTCTTGCCTTCCGGCTCGCCTACTGCGCGATAAGTGGTATCAAAGTCGCCACTGAATTCATGCGCTGCTGCCAGCTTCACAAAGTAGCTTGCTTTATCCAGCTTCTGACCAAAGCGTACTCCCAGTCTGCCTACGGCTGTCGTAAAGGCATCCTGCTGTACCTCGAGCTTTTTGTTTACTCCCAGGCTGTCCAGATAATCACTCTGCGCATTGTAGTTCTTGCTGTCTACTCTGCCTACAGTAAATTCAATGCTCGGATCTACATAGAAGCCATTGCTGCCTTCAAAGCGCTTGCCATATTCTGCACTCAGGCTTGTTGCCCAGTTCTTGTAGTCGCCGTCCAGCTTATGCCCGCCGTCGTTGTAAATCTTGAACTCGTTTTCCAGACGACTGCGTTTCAGAATTAAATCCAGATATTGTCCGTCTTCCTTGTTCCACGTGCCGTACAGGCCCAAGCTGATTGCCTTCTCGTCGCCACGGCCATTGCCATACGTGCTGTTGCCGTCGTTGTACGATACTGCTGCGCCCAGCGTCCAGTCGCAGGCTTTTGTGTCATAGCCTAACTGATAAGCCTTATAGCTCGTGCTGAACTTCGTGTTCTGCGCGTCCATCTCGTACTTGCCACCGTAGTATTTTGCCCACAGGCCTCTGTCACCCTCGGCCATGCGCAGGTCGCCCATACGCTTCATGAGGTCGTTGCTTTCGGCTCTCCAGATCATCGCCGTTCCGGCCATCGCCGATTTTGCACCCTTCATCATCGCCGTTTCACTGCTGCCATACAGAGTATTCGCACGTTGAATCGGGTCAGGAATATGCAGCGTTCCCTCTACTACACTGCCTACGCCGTCCTCCTTACTGAAGTCCAGGTCTGCCAGACGGATTACCAGTTCACCTGCTGTCAGGCCTTCGCTGATGCCTACCTGACCGTCAAGGTTGATGCTCGGCGTAGTCTTTGCTACACCAGCTTCCTCGCCTTCATCTACCGTCGGCTCAGCTGCTGCTTCCTTATAAATCAGCTTCTTGGCAAGGGCACTTAATACATCGTTAACTTTTTCGTTGCTGCTCGTATCAATGCCGCTACGGTCGGTCAAGAGCGTAATGTTCGCATTCTTGCCGTCCGTCTGCGTTGCCTTTTCTACAACAATGTTGCCAAGAGCATCAAAGTTTGCCTTACCGTCTTCACCGATTTTATGTCCCAGATATGCGTTTACATAACCAGTAAGGTTCTTTATACGCAACTCTTCAGATTCATGCTGATAAATGTTACCTGCATGAGCACTATCCACACCACCATAAAGATTGCTTAAATTGCTGACAATATTGTTGGTGCTATAGGAACCACCAGCCCAGTTATGCGTTACAGCCGGCATATTATCCCAAACGGCACCGTTGCGCAGATACAAATTATTGTTGCCAGCACCATAGAAATGGCCCTTCAGATAAGAATCAGCAGTGTTCAGGCCAACATTAATTGTGCCATTAGAACCATAAAACTGCGTAGCTGTCGAAACGTCGCCTTCAATCTGCAGGTAATTGTTGCCTGCATCTATAACGTTGCCTTCTGCATCCTTCTGCATATTCAGGTTAATCAAAGCTTCATTACCAGCAGTCCAGATAGAGGAATAATTATGAGAAACAATGCGGCCACCGCCGATGTCAATCGTCGCATAGTTGCCACGAGCAAATAAAGATGCGCAATTCTTTACATCAATATCAACAAGGCCCTTGATATCTACAGAGTTACCGTTTTCTGCTTTGGTACCATTTTGCGTCGTTACCTCAATCGCACGCCAGTTGAGCTGATAGCCCGGAGTGTCAATGCCGCCGCGGATAGTTACCACATGATCCTTATCGGCCTTATTATTAATCACAACATGCGCACCAGTGTCGCCAGCAGCAGCAGTAGATGCTCTGATAGCACTGCCATAATAGTAGTTATTAGTAGATTTAATACTAACTGCACCAGGATTATCAATCGTAATGGTGCCATCACGGTAAGCACCAATTGCTGCTGCCGTCCACATCGGCTGACTGCTAGTTGAGCCCGGTGTCGGGAATGCGCTGAAGTTGATGTTTAAATCATGTCCCTGCATATCAAGAGTATAGCTTGGCCCACCCTTAGTAGCAACTGGCGAAGACTGATAAGGACGATTGCCGTAGTTGTTGATTGCTGCACAATACAAACCACCCCATCCAAAGCTGCGCGGATCCTTATTCAGCTTAACTTCAATTAAAGTATCATCGTTAAAGGTATATTTTAAATTCTTGTCAGAAGCAGTTCCGGAAATAACATCCTGATACCCTGCTTTAGCATCAGCTGCTGCATCACCAAAGATAACACCGGTATACGGTTTGTAGATTACATCCTCCTTCTTCGCCTGACCATTAGCTGCATCAAAGGTAATATTGCTATAGTATTTGCTTACGGAAGAGCTTGTAAGGCCTTCGGCAATTTCTACACGGCCGCTCAGATTACGCTCACCGTCTACATAAGCACTATAGGTCAGCTTTTTGGCCAAATTATCCAGAACAGAATTTACTACAGCTTCATCAGTAGTATCTATACCATCTACAGAAGTCTGTAAATAAACGGTAGAAGGTGTTTCTGTCACAGAATATTCTTTACTGCCAACGCCAACACTCAAATTTTTTACCGGTACTGCGCTCTTAATCGTCAAATCGCCGCCAAGAATCTTGCTGGCATCAGTTGCATCATGCTGATAAACAAAGGTTGTATTACCAGAATATTTATCAATCGTCAGATTTCCTTCACCAACATTCACAAAGCTTCTCTTGGACGAAGAATCAGCACCGTTGTGCATTCTTAGATGCTGAGCAGCATTAGAAGTTATATTCCACAACGTGTCACTGCCCAAATCCAAAGAAGCATTATCGCCAATAGCACTGCCTTCCCAGCTTGCTCCGCTCTTCAAATACAGATTAACATTGCCCTCAGCATTGCCTTTATATTTATATGTACCACTGAGGCCAAAGTTGATTTTGCTGTCATCATCGGCCTTCATATTACCACTGATATCACCAGAACCTTTGAGAACTGTAGCCTTATCATAATCAACACTATCCAGATGCTCAACAAGCACACCAATATTAATAATGCCGCCCTTTTCAGCCAAAGCCAGATACTTGCTGCTGTCACCCATTGTGGTTACCAGACCGGCAGTCCCCTTTTTAAAGTGACCTACATTAATTACACCACCATCATGAGCATATAGCAAATTGCCTGCTGCAGTTTCCAAGCTGCTCTTGTAAGCTTCCAGACTAATTTCACCATTCTTCCCGGCTTCAACAACATTGCCGTTTGCCTTCAGCACTACGCCAGTATTGCCATCAGCAGTAGATTCCAAAATAATTTTGCTTGTATAATCTGCATCATTGCCTGCATAAGCACCGTTGCTCTGCTCGTTGCCTTCAGCAGTAATCGTCAGCTTAGCATCCTTAAGGTGAACCAAGCCCTTCTTGTCATTATAAACGCCATAAACTTTGTCTGTATTCTTACCCTCTGCTTTGATGGTTATCTCACTGTTCCATGTGCTAGAACCTAAAACATTAGTAACATACAAATCTTTTTCAGCGCCACGAACAGCAGCTTTTACAGTTTCTTTAGAAAGATCCGGAGCAACAGTCAGTCCATAGCGGCTATCAGTATCACCTACATACCAAGTGTTTGCTGGTATAGTTGCATAACCCTGCTGTGTGTCTTCCTGCTTGATATCATATTCCTTATTATTGCTGTCATTACTTAAAACAGTTTTGTAGGTGCCGCCGCTAAGTACAGATGAACTGCTCATATCATCAGCAAATTTTACCTTGGATACGCGCACTACATTGCCATCATCATCAAGGATACGAATAGATATGTAATCAAAGCCATAATAATGCACTAAGCCTTCAGCCGGTTTCAGCTTTTTCAAAACAGCAGCATTAACCTTTTTAACGGTATCCAAAGAACAATCCGGCAAATCACTAGCCTTAACGTCAAGATTAGCATAAACTGAAACACCCTTTACTTGCGTGCCACCCCATGAGTTAGGTACTTCATAGCGCATATCAGCAGCCATAGTAATATCGCCACCAAGCACCTGACCAGTCGTCTTATCATAGCCAAATGTATAAGTATCTGGATTCCGATAGTCTTTACCAATCTGATCACCATTTACTGCATGGCTCCAGGTAATACCGCCAGCATTTTCACTGCTCGTCATGTCATAATTAGCTGCACTCGCAATGCTCATCAGGCTGCAGCCCAGCGCTAAAGCAATACCTACAGCTAATTTTTTCGACTTCATAGCTAGTTTGACTTTTTTCATAAAGCACAACTCCTTTTTTCTCATACTCATCTGCGTTCTGCTCAGCACTAAGACAGAAGCAGCTGTATTTTTAACCAGCCTCATCTACTGGTAAAAAGCAAAAGGCTTAGCCTTATCAGGACAGCATAATGCTGCCACGATAAAACTAAGCCAACAGATTAATTTTATAACTCCGCCTTGACAGTAACTCCGACTTCACGGTCTCCTGTGCAGGTAAGCTGATGCTTTTTTACACTGCCCTAGGCGTAATCGTATGAAATTTTGACCTAAGTGTTATTTTAAAGCCTTAATAACATCATTAGTAATATCCTTGCCGCCAGCAACCATTGCATTGCTGTTGACAACACTGTCGATGTTATTAGCCTTAGCTACATCAAGAATAGTCTTTTGAATTTTTCTTTGTACAGGGCCCATCTTCTTCGCTTCAAAATCAGCAAGCTGCTTGTTCAGCTTAGCGGCCAGCTCCTGCTTATCCTTGTCGCTCATGTTCGCAGACTGCTTATTGAATTCATCCTGCAGGCGAGCCTTTTCCTGATTTACGGAAGCAGCAATTTCCTTAATGCCCGGATAGCTTTCAACTACAGCATTCACATTTACCACACCTACAGGCATGTTAGCGGCAAAGGAAGGAATGCTGATGCCCAATGCCATAACCACAGTCATCAAAAACGTAATAATTCTTTTTTCATCTTCTCTTACCTCACTGCCGCTTATTTCTTCCAGATTACTTCCATAATGTTAGCATATTGTGCTTCCAGGAATTTCAGAGCTTCTCCCATAATAGCATTCAATAATACAGGATTAAATGTATTATTTTCAGCAGTAATGCAAGCATTCAGCATAAAATCGCCTCTGTCAGAAACAGTAAATTTAAACGGACGGACATTATTATTCATATTATTGATAGCTACTGCTAATTCAGCAAGCTTTGCTTCATCAACAACCTGCGGTGCAATCTGCACTTGCAAAATAACATAGACACTATCATCCATCAGCACTGCCATCGGCAAAAGCTGACCTTTAACCTCCATGCGGCTGCGGAAAATAGTAGTATGACGTTCATCTTCAAGCTTTTGAACATCAAAGCACTCAATCTTATTGTCAGCAAGGAATTGCTGCATCTTCTCAACCTTATCAGCCATTTTTTCTTCCATATTGAGTACTTTTGTGTCTTTAGTTTCTTCAACCATGTTATTATCTCCCTTGTTTATATTTTGTGAAAGCGGGGCACAACTACCGCACCCCACTTCTGACAACTAGACCGCTTTAGAAGCTCCAGCGCAGGCCGGCATCAAGACGCCAATCATTACTGCCTGCATCACCGCCGAATTTCTTTTCAAAGGTAGCATATACATAAGAATTGTCATTTACATTTACGCTGCCGCCAATCTGCCATTCATACCAGCTGCCGCTGAAATCAACCTTAGTGCCACTAGTCGGTTCACCCTCGGCTGCAAATGTAGTAGTAAAGTCACCACTAAATTCATGTGCCCAAGCAAGCTTGGTGTAGAATGTGGATTTTTCCGTAATCTTGCCAAAGCCAATTCCCAAACGGCCAATAGCGCTAGTAAAAGCATCTTGTTTTACAGACATGTATTTGTTTTTGCCATGAGCATCGAGGAAGTCACTCGCTGCACTGTAATCAGCAGCTGCAACACGACCAATAGAGAATTCTACGCTTGGTTCAACATAGTAATCGTTCTGCAGCTTTAAGTGGCGACCATATTCAGCACTCATAGATAAGCCCCACGTATCGTAATCGCCTTCCAGCTTATGCCCCATGTCATTGAATACTTTATAATCATTATCCAGCTTCGAGCCTTTAATAATTACGTCAGCATAATGACCACGCTCACCAAGCCATGTACCATAAGCAGCTACGCTTATAGCTTTGCCATCACCACGTCCGCCTAATTCATAAGTATTGCTTCCTTTATTATAGCTTATGCTAGTACCCAAAATCAAGTTCTTATCAATATTTTTATCATAGCCTAATTGATAAGCATTGAAGCTTGTTTGATATTTTGTGTTGTTAGCATCATAACTCGTCTTACCGCCATAATATTTAGCCCATAAGCCACTCTCTTCGCCAGCAAGTCTGATATCACCAATACGTTTTTGCATATCATTAGCT
>JAIHZV010000306.1 GCA_022718015.1 Phascolarctobacterium sp.
ACTTAGTATAGTTTGTACAAATCGAAAAGTCAATACTTGTGCATAATAATTCGTAAAATAAAAATTATTTTCCTAAAAATATGCAAAAATCCATGAAACATATGAATATATGCAAAAAAATCCGGCTTTTTTACCGGGGCGTTACGGTTGGCAGCGGGCCGGCAGTACAGTTCCCAGGCAGCCCGGAGGCTGCGACCAGGCCTTACAAGGCTGCTTTAGAGCCTTTGCAGGGGCCGGAGCGTCGGCTTTTGGGTAGGGTGGTACTGGACACCACGGAAGATGGAGGATTCTGCAAAATTCAAAAGATGAACGTGGCTGCATTGAAAAATTAATGAAGCCTAACATTGGGCAAACCCATTGACAAAATCCGGAAGGTGCTGTATCGTATAGTTTGTAAAGACAAACCACAACCCTTTATCCAAAACAGGAGGAATGAAAGATGCTCAATTGTTCTCGTCGTGATTTTATGAAGAGTGCCGGTGCAGCTGTTCTGGCAGTGGCTGCTGCCGGGATGCTGGCAAGCTGCGGTGCCAACGGCCCCAAGATGGTGGATGTGCATGTCAGCTATGTCCGGAAGAGCATCTATGGTGGAATGGTGCCCATTGATGACCACGAAAAGTACGATGAAGTGGTGTCTGTGGCAATGGGCAGCAAGCTAAAGAAGAGCGAGCTGAAGAACCTGGTGGCTGCCTGCAGCGGCAGCACCAGCTACTCGGCAAAGGATGTGCCCGAGGAGATCGAGGTAGATTGGGAGACTGCCACCGCACAGGTGGTCCTGTCCCTGTAACAGGCCGCAGGGCACGCCGACGTCCTGTGGAATCACACCCAACTGAAAATGGAGCTGCTCCGTAAACTCTAATAAAAAAGACCAGAGCTGTAACGCCTTATGGGCAAAGTGGCTCTGGTCTTTTGCTGTGGCATAAAAACCACCGGGAGGGGGAGGCTGCCACCAAAACCGCAGAGGAACCGGGAACACTTATTATAGTGTACGGACGATCTCATCTCTGCTGCGCTTGGGCACGCAGTAGTCGCGGTTTTCGTCCAGATAGTACTTTACGCCGGTCTGCCCGGTCATGGGTACGATACCGGCCTTGTGGGTGGGGTAGCCGAAAGCCACCATGAACGCCAGCTTCTGCGGCTCCTCAATGCCCAGCAGCGCGGTCAGGGCGGGCTTATTGATCGCGCCCATGATGCAGCTGCCCACGCCCTTGTCCCATGCGGCAAGGGTCATGTTTGCCAGCGCAATGCCGGTGTCGGTGGCAAGGTCGCCGGGGATGGCGGTGTCCTGCACCACGGCTGCATAAAAGGTGGGCAACTCGTCCGCCTTGGGCGTGCCCTGCTCCGGCGGCAGGTAGCCAGCCCACTTGACCAGCGGCTGCACCTTGGTGACCATCTCCGGGCTTTGCACCAGCACCAGACGCACCGCCTGCCGGTTTGCCCCGCAGGAGGACAGCCGCACGGCCTGTACGATATC
>JAIHZV010000307.1 GCA_022718015.1 Phascolarctobacterium sp.
GTCTGGTATCAGTATAGCACAATCCCGCCCGTGGGACAACAAAAAGGAGCTGTCGCTTGGGTGCGGCAGCTCCTTGGAGCACGATATTACGCGTTATGGGACGTAGGCTGTGTGTGAAAAATTGCGGTCATGGGGTCAGGACATCATCTCGAAGAGATCGTACACCCACTTGAAGTCGTCGGAGACATCCTTGCCGGTATTATCCTTAACGCTGGTGACGTCTCCCTTATTATTGGTCTCAATGGTGAACACGTTACCGTTTGCATCCGTGAGGGTATTGGTCCTAAAGTCAACGCTGTACTTCTTGAGGCCGGCGGGCATTGTGCACAGACCCTTGCTGGTGCCGGAACCGGCCTGAATGGTCTTGTACAGAGTGGCGCGATCGAGCTGCTTTTCGTTGAGCTCTCTTACAAACTGATAAACAGGCTTGCCGTCTGCAGTAAAGCAGGTAGTATACTCGGAGGAGTAGGCATTATAGACCTCGGCATAATACTCGGTCGGCCCCACCTTTACCGTGGTAGACCACATCTGACTGGGCAGCTTTTCCGTGATGAGAGTACCCAGAGAAATATTGTCGTCGCTCTGGGATT
Source organism: Phascolarctobacterium sp. (assembly GCA_022718015.1). Lineage (GTDB taxonomy): Bacteria > Bacillota > Negativicutes > Acidaminococcales > Acidaminococcaceae > Phascolarctobacterium_A. The sequence continues at coordinate 591 of JAIHZV010000307.1, forward strand.
TATAGCTACTTGTCCTGACGGCTACCTTGCTGCCGCGGAGAAGCAGATAGCTGTTATTATAATCGAACTCTTTGAGCATCAATTCCTCAATCGACTGCTGCTTCTGGTTCTTGCCAGACAGGGTCGCTTTCATATAGACACTGTTACCCTTTGCGGCAACGCATCCATCGGTGGAATCTTCGGCAGAGCCGTCCTCATCATACTCAACCATCTGCATTTCAACATAGAACTCCGTAGCACCGGCGTATTTCTTGCTGAACTGCACCAGCTTGCTGTTGTTCGCATCGATAATGGGGGTCTTGGTGGGCTTGGTTCCGGTGCCCTCGCCGCCGCCTTCGCCGCCGCCCTCGCCCTCGTCGATGTCGGGCAGAACGATCTGGCCAGAGTTGTCGGGCAGGGTGCCGGGGGTGTTGCCGCCGCCGTTGCCGCCGGTGCCGCCACCGCCGCAAGCGGTCAGCATGGAAATTGCCATGGCTGCGGTCAGCAGACAAGCTGCTGCCTTTTTGTACAGTTTCATACCACAAATACCTCCTGTAATGTGTTTCAAGGCGTCCCAAACTCGCTTTCTGAGTTTATGGTATCGTATCAAAAAAGTGTTGTCAAGCAGTGTGGGAAATTTTGGCAATGTCACAAAAAGCCATTAAGATTTTTGCCGTTTTGACGAAAAAAAGAGTGTGGCTTTTCCTGCAAAAAAGCAGCTCCGGGGCGCCCGCAGGCGGTTCGGAGCTGCTCATAAAAATACTCTTTCCGCGTTGCTTACAGCGCCGAATAGCCGAAGCTGTTTACCAGCGCGTCAATGTGCTGCCCGGCCTTGCACAGGGGGCAGTCGCGGGAGTCGAAGCTGGCGTAATCCGGCAGACTGGTGGGGTCGAAGATGGAGGTG
>JAIHZV010000308.1 GCA_022718015.1 Phascolarctobacterium sp.
CACGGAGAAAGGGAATGTCTATGAGTGGTCGAACTTTACGATGGAACCGCTTTTTCATATCAAGGATAATCTCAATCCGAAACGTTTGTACATGCTGACAAACGAACTGCACATGAAGGTGTTGATAGAGCTGAACCAAGAGGACTTGGTGAGCATTTCTAAGTTTAAGCAGAAGATTGAAGGACAGGGTAACTTTATTTGGAAAGCTACGGAACGTGAGCTTACCAAACTCAAATCGTTTCTCTATGAGAAAACGGAAACGGCTTCGCAAATCAAGCAGATGGGCTGGCAACGTGAGGGCTTTTATGCTTTTGGTAATGGGGTGTTCTTCAAGAATAAGTTTTACACGGCTGATGATTATGGCATTGTACGTTTGCCCGATTTGGGCAATTACTACTTGCCTTCTTCATCGAAGATTTACAAAGATGATGCCCGGCTTTTCACGTTTGAAAAGCAGTTTGTGCATCTCAACTACTCTTCCGTTACGCTGGAAGAGTTTACCACGCAACTTTTCAAGGTGTTTGGCGATAATGGGCGGATAGGCTTCGCGTTCTATCTCGCTACCCTATTTCGTGATGTGGTCACTAATGCTTCGGCTGAGCATTGGTTTCCGATTCTCAACCTTTTTGGTCCAAAAGGTAGTGGTAAGTCGGAACTGGGACATACCTTGCTTGCACTCTTTACCATTGCTTACAAAGCTCCGAATATTCAAAACTCAACAATCTCTGCTCTCAATGACACTGTGGCAGCTTCGGCAAATGCCTTAGCGCACATTGATGAGTATAAGAATGACCTCGACCCCAAGGTCATTGAGTTCTTGAAAGGTCTGTGGGACGGCACGGGACGTAGCCGTATGAACATGGATTTGGACAAGAAGAAGGAGGTGACAGCCGTTGATGCTGGCATCATCTTGTCAGGACAAGAGATGCCCACGGCTGATATTGCGCTCTTCTCGCGATTGATATTCTTGCAGTTTCCGCGTTCCACGTTCACGCAAGAAGAGAAAAAGAATTATATGCGCCTCATGGAGATGCGTTCGGGTGGTCTGACACACCTCACCATCGCTCTCCTCAAATACCGCAAGCGGTTTGAGGAGCGTTTTACGGGTACGCTCAAAGAGGTACGCAAGCAGGTAAGTGTTGCTTTGCAAGGCAAGCAATGCGAGGACCGCATTGTAAATAACTGGTGTGTGCCGTTGGCAGCATTGCGTGTACTGCAAGATGCAGTTCCCACGCTGGCTTACGATGACCTTTTCAAGATTGTCATCGAAGGTATTCTCAAACAGAATGCGGAGTGTAAGACGAATGGCGAGCTGGGCAGCTTTTGGAATGTGGTGCAGTATCTTGCAAGTGAGGGTATCATCAATGATACGGGCGATTTTGTTATTCGCTACCTCACCAAACTCAAAACGGATATGGTAGATACTTCTTGGCTGGATAAACGGGCAGTGTTGTACATGCAG
>JAIHZV010000309.1 GCA_022718015.1 Phascolarctobacterium sp.
GACGGATAAGCTGCTCAAGTGGCGCAAGGAGGGCTTGCTGCTGCAATGCAACGCAGGCAGCTTTGCCGGGAGGTTTGGCGAGAGTGCCCAGAGGGCGGCGAAGCTGCTGCTCAAAAATCACCTTGTCGACTTCATTGGTAGCGACGCGCACAGAGCTGTGGGCAGGGATACGGATATGCGCGAGGGTGTGCAGGTTATCCGTGAGCTGGCAGGCGAAGCGGAGTGCAGACGCATTTGCGAGGAGAATCCGCAGAGGGTTGTTGCTGGTGAGAGGATTGAGGTTGAGGCGATTTCGGAGCTTGTGAGGGAGAAGAAGGGGTTTTGGAGTCGTTTATTTAGATAAGAAATTCGCAATTATATATCGTCACGCAACGAAGAATTTCTATACGGGAATTTCGTGTGAAACCAAGACGAAACTTCGGGAGAATTTGGCAGACGAACACGTTAGTTAGTGCATCCTCGTTTCTTTGGTTTCAGACACTCATTCCCTGAAATTCTTATGTTGCTTTGCCGATAATATAATTGCTCAATTTACGATAGAAATACTACCTTCCATGTCTCTGATTATAGATGAGACGAGCGTAATGGTAGTACGTCGAATAAGCTCTCCCTGTAAGGGAGAGATGCCTGCAAAGCAGGCAGAGAGGGTATTGAGAAATGCCGAGTTTGCTCGGCGGAGAGGGTATTACTAGAGATACAAAGCATGAAGATAGGAGAGAGATCATGAAAAAAACAATTCTGGCGCTGGGGTTGGCGGCGTCACTGAGTGCGTTTAGCTTGACGGCAGATGCAGCTAATGCGCAAAACACAACTGCTTATATTATGTGTCCCGGAGATGTGCTGCAGGTTATTGTGTATGGTCACGAGGATTTGAGTACGCCTGCGAATAACAGTCAGTATTCGCCTTACGTTGTTCGTCCGGACGGCAAGGTGAGCTTTCCGCTGATTGGCGATGTGGATGTTACGGGCAAGACGGTGGCGCAGTTCCGTGAGGAGCTGGCGAATCGCTTCAGCCAGTATCTCGTTACGCCGAGCATCAGCGTGAATGTGATGAAGCTGGGCACGACGCGTGTGTATGTGCTGGGCGAGATTAAGCGCCCCGGTCTTTATGAGCTGGAGAAGAGCCATAAGGTGATTGATGCGCTGGCGAAGGCTGAGGGCTTTACGGAGAAGGCTGCGAAGAAGAATGTGTTCCTTGTGCGTGCAGGCTCGACTGAGGTGGAGAAGCTGAATGTGAATAACTTCCTGACGAAGGCGGATCAGAAGGCGAATGTGGTGCTGAACGAGGGCGATTGCTTGTATCTGACGAGCAATCATAAGGTTGTCTTCAGCAAGGATATTATGCCGTTCTTGAGCGCGGCTTACTATGTAAGTGAGATTAAGAACGATAACGACTAAGTGAAGGAGAAATAAGCGTGAGCAACAACTTCAACGAAGAAGAAATTACTATAGACCTGCGCG
>JAIHZV010000310.1 GCA_022718015.1 Phascolarctobacterium sp.
ATGGATAACGTGAAGAAAATTGCAGAGAAGAAGGGCCTGAAAATTGAAGTTAAGGAGTTCAGCGATTTTGTAACTCCGAACTCTGCTTTGGCTGCTGGTGAAATTTGGGCTAACTGCTTCCAGCATGAACCGTTCCTGAAGGCAACGATGAAGAAGGAGCCTTCCTTCAAGCTGGCTAAGGCCTTCAACACCGCTTTATTCCCGATTAACATTTATTCCAAAAAGCTGAAGCCTGGCGACACCATTCCTGATGGTGCAAAAATAGCTATTCCGAACGATCCGACCAATGGTGGCCGTGCGCTGCTCGTACTTGCTGCTCAAGGCCTGATTAAGGTTAAGGATCAGAAGGATATCACCACCAGCGTTAAGGATATCACCGATAATCCGCATCATTTCGAGATTATCGAGCTGGAGGCTGCTGTTATTCCTCGCAGCCTGGATGATGTAACCTGCGCTGCTATCAACACCACCTATGCTATCAGTGCTGGTTTGGATCCCGTAAAGGATCCGATTGTGCGTGAAACGAAGGATTCTCTGTTTGTCAACATCGTTGCTGTACAAGAGAAGGACCTCAACGATCCGCGCCTGAAGATTTTCCAAGAGGCTTATCAGTCCAAGGAAAATGCTGAGTTCATTGAAAAGACCTTCCCGGGTTCTGCTTACTTAGGCTGGGAAAACAAATAAGTTCATAAAAGCCAACGAATAAAGCACCATCTGCTTCAGAAAAGCTCCTAGGAGTATATTAATACGCCGTCGTCGCTTTTCTTCGCATCTGGTACTTTCTCGTTGGCTTTTTGGTTAGTGTGATTGGGAGATGACAATATGGATATTCAAAAGCAAATTGCTACAGTTTGGCCGCAGCTGCACGCTATGGCTGAGCCGGCGTTTCAAGAGGTGCGGACAGCAAAATTTGTTGCGGATAGATTACGTGAGCTGGGCTATACGGTAGAGGAGAACGTGGGCGGCACGACGGCGGTTGTCGGTGTGCTCGACAGCGGCAGACCGGGACCGACGGTGGCTGTGCGCTCGGATATGGACTGCCTGCTGTTCAAGCAGGAGGATGGCAGCGAGAAGGCTATCCATGCCTGCGGTCATGATGCGCATATGACGGTTGCGCTAGCCGTAGCGCAGCTTGTTAAAGAGCAGGGCTTGCCCTGCGGCAGGGTGAAGCTACTCTTTCAGCCGGCAGAGGAGATTGGCAAGGGTGCGCTGGTGCTGCTAGAGGCAGGCGCTCTTGATGATGTGCAGTATGCGCTTGGGTATCACGTTATGCCGAAGGATATGGCGCGCAGCGGTCAGATTATTCCGCAGATTAACTGGACGGCCTGCACGCTTATCGAGGGAGAAATCCGCGGCCTGGCGGCGCATGGCTCACAGCCGCACTTGGGCATTAATGCGATTGATGTTGGTGCGGCGATTGTCAATGCCATCAATGCGTTGCATAGCAATCCGCTTC
>JAIHZV010000040.1 GCA_022718015.1 Phascolarctobacterium sp.
GCCTCCTCAGGCGTGCATTCGCCCTTCAGCAGCCTCCTGATCTGCGGATAGAAGGCCTCACGCACCTCCACCCAGTTGGGATTACCATCTGTGATGCGCACAGCCGTATCCGCATTATTTATATAGCGCTGCAGTCCAGTCAGCTCCTTGGCGTACTTCTCGATAACCCTCTTGCTGCAGGGAATGCTGCCGCTGGAATAATCGATAAAGTCACTTTCATAAATATATTTTACGAAGGCCTTCGCCGCCGCCAGCTTCTGCGCATCACCGTTGTCAAAGATCGCAAAGCCAGTATAATAGTTCGTCGAAATGCCTTTAGCTCCGGTACCGGGGAAATTCACATAGCCAACGGGGAAATTATACATATCGCCGCGGGCATCGTTCACAAAATACATCGCCAGCTGTCCGTTTTTGAACAGCTGACCGCAATCGCTGATTACCAGACTTTGCGGCGACGGCGGACAATAGCCTCTGTCGTTCAAGGACTTCAGCCACTTAAGACCGGCAACGCCCTCCGGCGTCTCTAAGGCAAAATAGCCGTCCTTATCAAAAAACGTGCTGCCCTGAGAGCGAAGCAGCGCCATGATATGCGTGTCGCCCTGATTATTGCCGGCATACAGCATCATGGGGTATATATTTTCCGGCAGCCGCTGCTTGAGCGTCGCCAAAATATACTCCCACTCCGCCAGCGACCAGTTCTGCACCTCGTTCTCGTCGCTGATATATTGCTCCAGACCGCATTGCCTGAACAAATCCTTGTTATAGCCCATCACATTCTGCCTGTATAAAAAGGGCATAAGGTAGGTCTTGCCCTTTTGACTGTACCTTTCAAAGAAGCGTTCATCGATATCATGACGCATAGCGGGAGTAATAATATCATCTAAGGGCACCGCTCTGCCTGTATACACATAAGTGGTGCTGTTGAAGAAGTCGGCATAGAAAACATCTGCTGCCTCAGGTGTGCCAAAGGCCTTGTCGATTTCTGCCACCTGCTCTGTCGCCTCAAACATCGTAACCTTGACCTTCACATCAGCGTCCTTGTACTGCTTTTGGAAGCTTTCGGCCGCCTTGACCAAGAAGCCATAGGAATCCTTGACGCTGCTGTCATTCTTCGGCGCCATACGGAGAGTCGGCACCTTGACCGTGATGCTTACGGCCTTCTTCTCTTCCCCGCCACAGCCGGCAAGCAGGCCGCAGCAGCAGATAAGGGCAAGCGCTGCGCTCAATAGTTTAGTTTTCATGCTTCTCTCCTCATTTATACAAAACACGATTTAATTCATCATAAAGCTTGGGCAGGCTAATTGGCTTAGAGATATGGCCGTTCATCCCGGCAGCCATAGCCGCCATTTTATCCTCCATAAAGGCATTCGCCGTCATCGCGATAATCGGCACCTTGGCCTTCGCCATATCAGGTATGCCGCGAATCGCCTTCGTCGCTGCATAGCCGTCCATAACCGGCATCTGGATATCCATCAGCACAACGTCATAGGCAGCTGCCTCGCCATTGAGAACATTTTCATAGGCCTCCTTGCCATTCACCGCAGGCGTAATCACAAAGCCGACATCCGAAAGAATCACCGTTGCGATTTCACGGTTCAGCTCGTTGTCCTCGACTAAGAGCACCTTCTTGCCTGCAAAGTCAAACTTTTGCGCCGCAGACTGCCCTGCCTGGCCTGCAGGCTTGGCGTCCGGCTCTGCCAGCTTGAACTCCAACGTCACAATGAACTCGCTGCCCTTGTGCTCCTCGCTGGTGACGCTAATCGTACCGCCCATGATTTCTACGATATTCTTGGCGATAGACATGCCCAGGCCCGTGCCCTGGATACCGCTCACGGTCGAGGTCTGCTCTCTGGTGAACGGCTCGAAGATGGTCTTGACGAACTCCTCGCTCATGCCGATGCCATTATCACGCACGCGGAACTCATACGCCGCACGGCCGGCCTCCTTGCCCTGCTTTTCCACGATGCGCAGGGAAATAGTGCCGCCGGCCTCCGTATATTTCAACGCATTAGACGTGAGATTTATCAGGACCTGATCCAATCTCAGCTTGTCGCAGATGATGTATTCATGCTGAACCTCGCTCATATCCACGACGAAGTGCATCTGCTTGGCCTTAATATCCGCCTGCAGCATATCGCGCAGGGAGTTGATAAGCTCCGCAAGATTTTCCTTCGCCTCATGAATAGTTACCGCGCCCGATTCAATGCGGCTCATTTCCAGCACATCATTGATCAGGGAGAGCAGATGCTGCGAGGACTTGGCGATTTTGGCCAAATAGCCCTGCACCGCCTGCTTATTCTCGATATGCTTAGCAGCCAAATCAGTGAAGCCCATAATCGCATTCATCGGCGTTCTGATATCATGCGACATGTTGTTCAAAAAGACTGTCTTGGAGCGGTTCGCCTTCTCTGCCAGCACCAGCGCCTCGCTAAGCTCCGCCTTATGCTTCTGCTCCAGCCTCAGCTTGCTATCAGCAGCAGTCTTTTGCGTGCGGAACAGCCAGATGATGAAGGCCAGCACGACCAGCAGCAATATGCCGCAGACTATACCAAAGATAGCGACCAGCTGATTCGTCTGCTCGTCAAAAACAGCCTTCGGCGCTACGGAAACGAAGTACCAGTCGGGAATATCCATATTACGGAAAACAACGATGCGGTCGTTGTCCTTCTTCATCGTCGTAGCGAAGCTCTTCGTGCCCTTCGCCAGCTCCGCCTTGATTTCCTCTACCGAGCCATAGTTAGAAAAGCTTCTGCCTTTGATATCGTCAAAGAAGTTTTCTCGCGTCATAAAGTTATGCGAGCGATAAATATTCACGACATAATAGCCGTTAGTATCTATTACATAGCCTACGCCCTCGCCCTGATAGCTCTGGACAGAAAGATTCTTTTCAATATCACGCACGCGAATCAAGGCTGCAAGATGGGTGTAGGTGGTGCCCTCCACGGTGAACGGCTTGAGCTTTACGCCTACCAGCAAATATTCCTGATTAAACTGCACATAGTTTGGCGATACATAATCGTATCTTTTGACAATGCGCTTTTCCTCATTGCCAAGCTCCTGCGCAATCTTGGCATCGTCCTTATCACCGATCAGGCCCGTGCTGCGGTACACCGTTCCCTTGTCGTCCACCAGCACCAGCATTTTGGCGTTGACAAAATGTCTGCCCTGACGCAGTTCTGCCAGCACCTCTTTGGTATTGGTGAAGCGTTCTTGGCGCAGGTCATCACCCAAGGCCTCCAGCAGGCTCCATCTTTCGTTGATGACGCTTTCTACAGCCATACTGTCATGCAGGGCGACCTCGTTCATGGTAGCAATGTTGGTGTTGATGATATTTTTCGATACCTGCTGGTATAAGATGAATACCGTGGCAGCAATCATCGTCAACGCTGCAGCGGAGTATAGTATATATTTTTTTACTGAACTGCTGATATTATTATCCATCCTCATTCATCCCCTAAGCTTCCCGTATAAAAAACAAAAAAGAGCTTTCAATAAAAATCGATCACTAGCGATAGATTATTACTGTAAAAGCTCAGAATTATAAAAGATATGTAGTTTTTGACAAAAAGCTATAGTGAGACCTGCATGCCTGCTTACTTGTTCAAACGTAGCGGGAACTCACATTTTTGTCAAGCCCTCTTTTCTCAATAATTTAGACAATTTTTGTCAAAGTAAACCTCTATTGTATTAATTATAACAAAAGAAAGATAAGAACGTCAAGAAGTCATTTATATTTTTTCGTTAATTAATCATATAATTTGTAAAAGCCCTGCTGCCAAATGACGCAACAGGGCTTTGGGTTTATGGTGTTATGCGCTTTGCTTCGCCGCCAGCGCACGCACCTCTAATACTCTGCTACCGCCAGCTCCCCTTCTACCCAAGCGCCACATCCAGCACCATCATAATGCTGAAGCCTGCGGCAAAGCAAAGCGTGCCGATATTAGAGTGCTCTCCCTGCGACATTTCGGGAATCAGCTCCTCCACCACAACGTACAGCATCGCACCAGCGGCGAAGCTCAGCAGATACGGCAGCACCGGTATCACAAGCTGCGCAGCAAGAATCGTCAGCACCGCGCCAATCGGCTCCACCACGCCGGACAGCACGCCGCCCCAAAAGGCCCTGCCCTTGCTTTCGCCCTCAGCACGAAGCGGCATAGAAATAATCGCGCCCTCAGGAAAGTTCTGAATCGCAATGCCGATGGACAAGGCCAGCGCACTGGCCGCCGTAATCGCCGTATCCCCGGCAAGAAAGCCTGCATACATCACGCCGACCGCCATGCCCTCAGGAATGTTGTGCAGCGTGACTGCCAGCACCATCATCGCCGTGCGGCTCAAATTGCTCTTGGGACCCTCCGACTCTTCGCTGCCCACATGAAGATGAGGAATCAGATGGTCAAGCAGAAGCAAAAACAAAACGCCAACCCAAAAGCCGATAAACGCAGGCACAAAGGACAGCCTGCCCATGCCCTCTGCCTGCTCGAGAGCAGGAATCAGCAGGCTCCAAATTGAAGCCGCCACCATAACGCCGGCCGCAAAGCCCGCCAGCGAGCGCTGCACCATATTGCTCAATGATTTCTTCATAAAAAACACGCACGCCGAACCCAGCGCCGTTCCCAGAAAGGGAATCAATAAACCAAGAAAAGTCTCCATTTGCTTCACCATCCTTTACACTATGTATATCAAAATCATTTCTCTGTATAATCTTATTATACTACACTGTAGCAAATCGCACCAATAAAAACAAACCATGCCACAAAAGTGTAATAAATCACCGAAGTACTACCATTATTAAATTTATTGCAGGCTCTCCATCCGGCATTGCCAAAACCATACTTTAGTACTATAATAGATAATGCATTTTTTGCAATTTGTTATTTTTGAGAGGGATAAAATGCTATTAAATGAAAAAAATTCACGCTTAACCTTGTGCGGAGAGCTCGCACTTTTGGTTGCAGTCATCATCAACAGCTTCAGCGTCGTGCTTATGCTCTACTCAGGCTCCGGCATCAGCGCCATCAGCAGCGTGCCCTTTGCCTTCAGCGAGGCCTTCCCCAAGCTTACGCTGGGAACATGGACGTACATCTTCCAAGGCCTGCTGATTGCCAGCCTGATGTACCTGCGCAAAAAATTTATCGCATCCTATATGTTCAGCTTCGTTGTAGGCTTTGTATTCAGCCAATTTCTTGATTTGTTCGAGCTGTATATCAATCTGCTGCCCCAGGCCTTTTCCTGGCGTATGCTATATTTTGTCGTCAGCTATATTTTAATCTGCATAGGCATCGCGCTGTCGAACCGCTGCGGCCTGCCTATTATCCCCACGGACCTCTTTCCGCGTGAGCTGAGCGCAATCATAAAAATAGAATATGCGAAAATCAAAATCACCTTCGATGTCACCTGTCTGGCGATTACCGCACTGCTAACACTGCTTTTGCTCGGACATATCGACGGGCTCGGAATCGGCACCATCCTCGCAGCCTTCACCATGGGTAAGGGTGTGGCCTATGCCGGACAATATCTGGATAAAAATTTTCAGTTCATGCCCTTTTTGCAAAAAAGCTAAAGTGCTGCGCACGGTGAATCCATAAAGCATTAAAAACCTGACAAAACCAGCTTCTGCTAATTTTGCCAGGTCTTTTTTTGCGTCAGCCTTACAGCAAAAAGCCACAGTCTCACTGCTTGCTATACAAAGCAAAATAGTGTCCCCTGCGCGCCAGCAGCTCTTCATGCGTGCCGCACTCCACCACCGCGCCCTCATCAAGCACCACAATCTTGTCCGCATGGCGGATAGTGGACAGGCGATGAGCAATAATCAGCGTCGTGCGCCCCACCGCCAGCTCATCCAGCTCTCGTTGTATCTGCTGCTCGGTAATATTATCCAGGGCGCTCGTGGCCTCATCCAGCACCACCACCGGCGGATTTTTGAGAAAGACGCGTGCAATCGCCAGGCGCTGCTTCTGCCCGCCGCTCAGCTTCACGCCGCGCTCGCCCACCTCAGTGTCATAGCCGTCAGGCAGCTTTTGAATAAACTCATCCGCCGCCGCAGCCTTCGCTGCCGCCTGCACCTCGTCCGCTGTCGCGTCCGGCTTGGCGTAGGCGATGTTATAGCGCACGCTGTCGCCAAAAAGAAAAACGTCCTGCTGCACCAGGCCAATCTGCCTGCGCAATGATTCCTGCGTAAGCTCGCGGATATCGTAGCCGTCCAGCAAGATTCTGCCGCTCTGCGGCTCGTAAAACCGCAGCAGCAGGCTGGCAATAGTCGTTTTGCCTGCGCCCGTCGCGCCCACAAAGGCCACTGTTTCGCCAGCCGCCACGTTCAGCGACAGGCCGCGGATAACAGGCCTGCCGTCTGCATAGGCAAAGCTTACATTGTCAAACGTAATATTTCCCTTGCACGACGGACAGGTTTGAGCATCAGGCGCATCGGTAATCTCCGGCTTTTCCTGCAGTAATTCATAGAAGCGCTTGAAGCCAGCCATGCCGCGCTGATATATCTGGATGAAGCCTAAAAGCTGCATCAGCGGCTTCATAAACAGGCCGACATAGAGGAAGAAGGCCACTAGCTCGCCAAAGCTCATCAGTCCCTTGTTAATCAGCAAGCCGCCCACGACGAGTATCGCCACATTGATAAAGTTGCTGAAGAATATCATGCTGCCAACGAAGTAGGATGTTATTTTAAAGGATTTTTTGCTCGTTGCCAAATACGCATCGGCCTTTTCCATAAACTGCGCCATATCGCTGCGCTCACCGGCAAAGGCCTTAATCAGGCGCACGCCGTTGATGCTTTCCGCTGCCTTAGCCGACACCTCGCCCATCGCAATGCGGTTGGCAAAGAAGGCCTTTTTCATGCGCAGATTGACGAACACAGTATGCACTGCCTTCAGCAAAAGTAAGATGGCAATAAGACTGCCCAGCATCGGATTCATATACACAAGAATGACCATCGTGCCCACCATCGTCAGGCCACAGATGATAATATCGTTCGGCGCATTGCCTGCGAAACCATTAACTTCGCTCAGGTCGCTGGTAAGGCGTGACAGTAGCTGACCGCTTTTGTTTTTATCGTAAAAGCCGAAGGACAGCTTTTGCAGATGGCGGAACAAATCACGCCGCATGTCGCGCTCCATGGCGTAGCTCATCGCTTGCGCCCAGTAGATGATGCCGAAATGCATGCCAAAGTTCACCAGATACATGGCAAGCAGTGCTGCCGACCACTTCAGCAGCAGCGGCAGATTTTTGAGCGGCAGCTGCTGCTCCAGCATCAGCTTCACTACATATGGAAAAAACAGCTCGAGCAGCGCACGCAGCAGTGAGCCTATGACGATGAAGAGCAGAATGCCCTTATAGGGTTTATAATAGCTGAGAAAAGTTTTGAACATGTTTTTCTATCCTTAAATTAAAGAATGCTAGCAGAAGCTGCCGCGGATTTTCCCTAAGAAGCTTTTCTTCTTAGATTATTAGCTCATTGTATACTATATAGCAAGTATAATGTCAACAAGAATATTCTTAAGTAAGATATAAGACGCGCACTTTAGCGCAAGCTCCTTACGACAAAAACTGCCTTTCCAAAAAATTGGAAGGCAGTTTTTTTGTGCAGTCGCCAGCTAGCGCGACAGTCTTTCGCGGCTTAAGCCTTATTCAGCAAGCAGCTTGCCAGCCTCAGCCAGCTTTGCCATTGCTTCGTCATCGGGAGCGCCCAGTGCCAGTACGCCTTCAGCGACAAGCTCTGCGCCTGCATCCTTTACGCGTGCTTCCCAATCCTGCATATAGCTGCCGCCCCAGCCATAGGAGCCGAACAGTGCAACCTTCTTGCCGGCGAGCTTGCCTTCAAGCTCGGTGAAGAACGGCTCGAATTCGCATTCCTCCAGCACCTCTGCGCCCATTGCCGGGCATCCCAGTGCCAGAGCGTCGTAGCCTGCAGCTTCGTCAGCAGTGATTTCGCTGACATTTTTTACAACAGCTTCCGCACCTGCAGCATTAATTGCTTTCGCAATAGCGTCAGCCATCATTTGTGTGTTACCGGTACCAGTCCAAAAAATTACAGGAATTTGTTTCATAATCAAGTTGCCTCCTTATAATGTAGCCACAGCTACCTTGAGCGACATGCCTGTCGCCAGCTTTTGCAATATAATATCACGAAAATGCTCATAGGCAGCAAAGATGCTGCGTGCCTTAGGCACATCGCCATAAACCTTCCAATAGCCGCTGTACTTGCAGTCCGTTCCCTTGTTGAGCACAAAGCCCAGAATATCCTCGAGCGGATAGCCGAGGAAGACACCGATTTCATGCGGAAAGGTCTTCTGCGTATTCAGCCGCTGCTCAAGCCTATGCAGGTAAGCTTCTGCAGAAGCTCCGGCTTCATAGCCTGCGGCAATAAGATACGCCTGATAGCCGGGATTACGCAGTGCCTGCGTCAGCTGCTCCTCATTATAGACCAAAACGAGCACACGCTTAGTACATGCGCACAGACGACGGAAGACTATTCCTCGC
>JAIHZV010000041.1 GCA_022718015.1 Phascolarctobacterium sp.
TGCTGCCGGAAAAAATTACGCTGCCTGCTAATGACAAATCTCTGCCGGAGAATGCGCTGATTGCTTTAGTCAGCACGAAGCCGCAGGATGCACGTATGGACGATGTTGTGCCTATCGGTACGAAGGTGCTGAGCCTGAAAATCGACAAGAACGGCACGGCCTACGCTGATTTTTCTAAGGAGCTGGCTAAAAAAGGTCAGGGCTCTTATGGTGAGATGATGCTCTGCTATGCGATTACGAACACGCTGACCGAGTTCAAGGAAATCAAGCGGGTGCAGATTTTAGTTGAAGGCAAAAAGGTGATTACGCTGAGCGGTCATATGGATGTTGAGGATCCGCTCGAACGTAATAAAACTTTGTTGTAAAATTTAAGCGGTACCTATGTACCGCTTTTTTCAGATTTTTTCAGATGGAGAGCTAACTATGGAAATTTATTTACAGGACAGTGCTGCAACAGAGGCGCTGGGAAAATTGCTGGGCAGACATGCTGCTGACGGCGATGTTTTTTGCCTGACGGGTGATCTGGGTGCCGGCAAGACGCTACTGAGCAGAGGCGTGGCTGAGGCGCTGGGCGTAAGCAGCGAGGACGTGACGAGTCCGACCTTTGCGATTATGAATGTCTATCAGGGGACAGAGCTGGAGGTACGTCACTTTGATTTATATCGTCTGAACCGTCCGGAGGAGCTGGAGGATATCGGCTTCGATGAATATGCCGGCGGCGACGGCGTGACGTTGATTGAATGGGCAGAGCTGTTCAGCGAGCAGCTGCCTGAGGAATATTTGCAGATAACGCTGCGTTTGGACGGAGCAGGCCGCAGGGCCGTGCTGGAGCCGAAGGGAGCGCGTTATGAAGAGCTGCTTGGGGAGGTAGAAAAAGATGCTGACTTTGGCAATTGATACGGCGACGAAGGTATGCACTGTCGCCTTATGCCGCGAAAAGACGATTCTGGCGGAATACACGATTAACATGGGGCATACGCATAGTGAAGGTCTGCTGCCGCAGCTTGACCAGCTGCTTGCGCGTACAGGAGTGCAGAAAAGCGAGATTGAACTAATCGCTGTAAGCATGGGGCCTGGCTCCTTTACCGGCCTGCGTATCGGTTTGGCGACGGCAGAGGCGATGGCGTACAGCTGGCAGTGCTATCTGCATGGCGTGGATACGCTGAAGGCGCTGGCGTATAATCTGCCGCTGGAGGGCGTTGTGCTTTCTCCGGTGCTGGATGCGCAGAAGGGTAATTTCTATCAGGCGTTATATCAATGGGAAAACTGCAAGCTGGTAGAGCTGGCACCTGTGGCTGTGGTCAGCGCAGAGCAGGCACTGGAGCGTATGGCGCTGACAGGCACGCAGTCGCTGCTTTTGGGCGAGTGCGAGAAGCTGGTGAAGAAGGGCCTGCCTGACTTTATCAAGGCAGCACCGGAGGCTTTGCGTATGCCGCGAGCTTCCAGCGCAGCACTTTTGGCGCAGGACGAATTTGATGCAGATAACGATAGAAAAATTTTTGGCCTGGAGCCATACTATATTAGAAGATCTGAGGCGGAGGAACTGTGGGAGAAGAAGCACAAACAATAATCAATTTCAGAGCAATGGCAGCAGAGGATATTCCTGCAATCGTCAAGATAGAGGCGGAATCCTTTTATGATGCCTGGAATGAGGGCATGCTGCAAAATGAATTGGGCAACAGCCTGACGACCTATCTCGCTATGGAGGTTGCAGGCCAGCTTGTCGGCTATGCAGGCTTTTGGCTGGTGGCAGGCGAGGCGCAGATTACGCGCGTTGCTGTGACGGACGCTGAGCGTGGGCAGGGCTATGGTACGCGCCTGACTGCTGCTTTGGTCAGCAAGGCCTGGGAGCTGGGCGCTGAGGCGATTACGCTGGAGGTGCGCGAAAGCAATATTGCGGCGCAGAAGGCGTATCTGACCTGTGGCTTTGCCAGCGAGGGCATTCGTCCGAACTATTATGAGGATAATCACGAAAATGCAGTTATCATGTGGCTGTATAAAGAAGGAGCAGGACATGAATAAGGAGCAGAAGGATATTTATATTTTAGGCATTGAGAGCAGCTGTGATGAGACTGCTGCTGCCGTAGTAAAAAATGGACGCGAGGTGCTGAGCAATATTATTTCCTCGCAGATTGTTATTCACCGCAAGTTTGGCGGCGTTGTGCCGGAGATTGCTTCGCGCAAGCATATTGAAAATGTTATGCCGGTAATTGATGAGGCCTTGACTCAGGCAGGCGTGACGATGGACGATATTGATGCTGTGGCTGTGACCTATGGCCCCGGTCTTGTCGGTGCGCTGCTCGTCGGCCTTTCCGCAGCCAAATCCCTGGCGTGGGCGACAGGCAAGCCGTTAATCGGCGTCAACCATCTGGAAGGTCATGTCTTTGCTAACTTTTTGGCTGACAGCGAGCTGAAGCCGCCGTTCATGGCGCTTGTGGTCAGCGGCGGTCATACGGCACTTTTGAAGGTGACAGGCTACAACACCTTCGAGATGCTGGGGCAGACGCGCGACGATGCTGCAGGCGAAGCCTTCGACAAGATTGCGCGTGTTATGGGCCTGCCGTATCCGGGCGGTCCGGAAATAGAAAATCTGGCGCTTGGCGGCAATGCTGAAGCGATGCACTTTCCCTTGGCGAAGCTGGATAAGCCGTATGAGTTCAGCTTCAGCGGTCTGAAATCCGCAGTTATCAACTATCTGCATAACCAGGAGCAGGCGAAGCGCGAGGTGAACCGTGCTGACGTTGCGGCATCGTTCCAGAAGGCTGTTGTCGACGCGCTGGTGAAGGAAGCAGTGCATGCTATGCAGGCGACCGGCTATAAAAAAATTGTACTGGCCGGAGGCGTTTCGGCTAACAAAACGCTGCAGAATACCTTGGCAGCGGCGATGGAAAAAATTGGCTGCGAGCTTGTGCATCCGACTAAGATTTTATGCACGGACAACGCCGTTATGATTGCCTGCCGCGGTTATTTTATGTATCAGGCAGGTGCGTTCAGTCCACTGGATTTGAACGCTAATCCATCATTAAAGCTTGGCTAGACAAGTGTCCACGCGTGTGCATAAGTCTGTGTATACTGTGGATAAGTGGGAAATAAGCCGTTATATAGGGAATTTGCCTGTGTATAAGCTTGTGGATATGGTGGATAATTAAGTGGATTATTTTGTAAAGCTGTGGAAAAAACAGTTTAGAGGGAGAAGAGCGCAACATGTTGAGCAATTTAACAGCAGAACAGAGAAATAGTTTACAGGCAATGCAGCAGTCCCTAGGGCTGGCAGCAGATATTGCCCATGCGGCTGTTACAATTTATCTGCCAACAGAAAATAAAAAGTTTATTAACGTATATAAGCAGGAGCAGGCTATGACGCAGGTGGGCAACGCTCGTCCAGACCTTACAGGTCGCCGCGTGCGCTCGGTGGAGGAGCCGCTGGTGGCGCGTGTGCTGCAGAAGAACGTTCCTGTAGCCGGTAAGCGTGAGTGGTCGCTGGGCATGTTCAACAGCCTGAATGTTTTTCCGCTGCGTGACAGCTGGGGACGCTGCTATGGTGCAGTCAGCTTTGAAAGCGCGGCGCAGGATGAAATCATTATTTCCCAATCGTTCGAGCTTTTGTGCAATCTGCGCCAGTCTGTGGGCAATAATGCTAATTATGCACGCCTGCTGCCCTCCGACGGCATTATGGTTGTGGATGCGAACCGCACGATTGTGGCGGCGAATAATCGCGCACGCCATATGTTTGACGTGATGGATATCACGGACGTGATTGGCTGCCGCACGAATGATGTGACGATAAACTGGCCGCTGGTCGGCATGGTTATGGAAACAGGCACGGCGGAAAGCAAGGAGTTCACGATGCACGGCCTGTTGCTGTCTATCCGCATCCTGCCTGTTGTGCCGCGGCCTAAGGGCGGCTGCGCCATCGTCATTTTGCAGGATATTACGGAGCTGCGCAAGAAGGATGAGGAGCTGCTGATTAAGTCGGTAGTTATCAAGGAAATCCATCATCGCGTGAAGAATAATCTGCAGACGATTGCCAGCCTTTTGCGCTTGCAGGAGCGCAGGGCGCAGAGCGATGAAACCAAAATCGTGCTGCGCGACTGCGTAAACCGCGTCAACAGCATTGCGATTGTGCATGAATATCTTTCGCAGCAGGATACCGGTCTGATTGATGTGGCAAAGGTGGCGAAGGGCATTTATCAGGCGATTATCAGCAGCATGCTGAACCCGGAGTTTACGCTGAAGGCAGAGTTCAAGGCGGACGAGGTGCAGCTGCCCTCGGATAAGGCGACGAGCATTGCGCTGATTTTAAACGAGCTACTGCAAAATACGATTGAGCATGCCTTTGAGGGACGCTCGCAGGGCATGCTTGAGGTGCACTTTATAGAAGAAGAGCAGCAATATCTGCTTTCGATAGCCGACGATGGCATTGGTCTGCCAGAGGGCTTTTCGCTGCAGGCGATGCGTGAAAGCTTAGGCTTGAAAATTATCCGCACGATGGCCGAGTCCGATTTGCGCGGAAGTTTTTCCTTGACGAATCGTGAGCAGGGCGGTACACTAGCTTTGGTAACAATTCCAAAGGAGGGGCATGGAAGATGTTAAAGAAGTTGAGAATATTATTGGCTGATGACGAAGCTATTCTGCGTCTTGATCTGCGCGAAATGCTGCAGGACGCAGGGCATGAGGTTGTCGGTGAAGCGGCGAACGGCGAAGAGGCAGTAAAGCTGGCACGAGAGCTGCAGCCGGATTTTATTATTATGGATGTGAAGATGCCGATTATGGATGGCATTACAGCGTCGAAAATTATTGCTGAGGAAAACATTGCGCCTGTGCTGCTGCTGACAGCGTATAGCCAGCAGGATATTGTGGACAAGGCGACGGATGCCGGCGTGATAGCTTATCTTGTCAAGCCTATCCGCGAGGAGCAGCTGTTCCCGGCGATGGAGGTTGCTGTAAAGCGCTTTGCAGAGGTGAAGTCGTTGAATGATGAGCTGGAGCAGCTTAAGGACAGCCTGGAAACGCGCAAGCTCTTAGACCGTGCGAAGGGCATTCTTATGACCGCGCATGGCATGACGGAGCAGGAGGCGTACCGCAGAATGCAGCAGTTCAGCATGGCGAAGCGCATTTCCTTGAAGGAGCTGGCCGAGAGTATTATTGAGGCGGCGGAGAAGAGAAAAAGTAAATAAGTAAAAAAATCACTACCATGCTAATGCTGAGTAGTGATTTTTTGTTGAATAAAGAGAAATTGGTTGACAACGTATATACATTGCGCTAAAATTTGAATAGAAAGAGGTGATTTATCATGACTACTAGCAACGTATCCCTTAATATTCGTATGGATAAAGACTTGAAAAACAATCTGAGCAATTTGTGTGATGAGCTTGGCATGAATGTTTCTACAGCATTTACTATTTTTGCGAAAGCTATGGTACGCAGAGGAGGCATTCCTTTTGATGTAGCTCTTGATGAACCTAATAAGGAAACTCTGGATGCTATTAGAGAGATTGAAGATATGAAAAAGCATCCTTCCGCTTATAAAAGCTATACTGATGTTAAGAAAATGATGGAGGATATACTTGATTGATGTATGAAGTATTTCCCTCTACACAATTTAAAAAGGATTTAAAAAATGCCAAAAGCCGTGGTAAAAATATAGAGTTAATTACCAAGGTTATCGAAAAGCTTGCCAACGGCGAGCAGCTTCCAGAAAAATATCGTGATTATCAGCTGACAGCTTCTCGTAATTATAATGGCAAAATGCGTGAGTGTCATATTCAACCGGATTGGCTTTTGGTGTATGAACGCGATGATAACAAGCTTTACTTGTATCTTACTCGTACAGGAAGCCATAGCGATTTATTTTAGCTGGCTGAGGCGGCGGAGAAGCGCAAGCACTAATTTGCGACAAATTTGTAAAAAAGCAGGTCGAAAGACTTGCTTTTTTTTGATTTACGTATATAATAAGAATTGTGATTAGCACTCGGGCAAATTGAGTGCTAACAACCAAATTTACACTCTCACTGAAAAAGTAAGAATACATACTCGAAAGGGGTTATGAAAAATGTTAAATTTAAGACCTTTAGCTGATCATGTTATCGTTGAGGCTGTAGAAGTTGAAGAAAAGACTGCCAGCGGCATCTTCCTGCCGGACACTGCTGTTAAAGAAAAACCGCAGCAAGGCAAGGTTTTGGCTGTAGGCGCTGGTAAATATACCGATAATGGTGTTCTGCTGAAGCCTTCTGTTAAGGTTGGCGACGAAGTAATCTTCGCAAAATACAGCGGTACTCCTGTAAAGCATGAAGGCAAGGAATATCTCATTCTTAGTGAACGTGATTTGTTCGCAGTAATCGAAAAATAATCATTTGAGCCTGCCGATAAAGCATCATCTGCTGCAGAATTGCTCCTAGGAGTACGAATATGTACGCCGTCGTCGCAATTCTTTGCATCTAATACTTTCTCGACAGTCTTGTAAAATTTGTTGATTTAATATTGATATTACATCTAAAAGGAGCGATATAAAATGGCTAAACAAATTCTGTTTAATGAAGAAGCTCGTCGCAGCCTGGAGCGTGGCGTAAATGCTCTGGCTGACGCTGTAAAAGTAACTCTCGGTCCTAAAGGCCGTAACGTTGTTCTGGAAAAGAAATTCGGCGCACCGACCATCACTAACGATGGCGTAACCATTGCTCGTGACATCGAGCTGGAAGATCCGTTTGAAAACATGGGCGCACAGCTGGTTAAAGAGGTATCCATCAAAACTAACGATGTTGCTGGCGACGGCACCACTACTGCTACCGTTCTGGCACAGGCTATGATTAACGAAGGCATGCGCAACGTTGCTGCTGGTGCTAACCCGATGGTTCTGAAAAAAGGTATTAAAAAAGCAGTTGACGTTCTCGTTGACGAACTGAAAAATGTTTCCCAAAAGGTTGAAACTAAAGCTGCAAAAGCACAGGTTGCTTCTATCTCCGCTGCTGATGACGAAATCGGCAATCTGATTGCTGACGCTATGGAAAAGGTTGGCGACGATGGTGTTATCACTGTTGAAGAATCCAAAACCATGGAAACTCATCTGGAAACTGTTGAAGGCATGCAGTTCGACCGTGGCTACATCTCCCCGTACATGGCAACCGATGCTGACAAAATGGAAGCTGTACTGAGCAATCCGTACGTATTCATTACCGATAGAAAAATCACCATGATTGCCGACATTATGCCGGTTCTGGAAAAGGTTGTTCAAAACGGCGGCGAGCTGCTGATTATCGCTGAAGATGTTGAAGGCGAAGCACTGGCAACCTTGGTTGTCAACAAGCTGCGTGGCACCTTCAAGGCTGTTGCTGTTAAAGCTCCTGGCTTCGGCGACCGTCGTAAAGCAATGCTGCAGGATATCGCAACTCTGACTGGTGCTACTGTTATCAGTGAAGAGGTTGGTCGTAAGCTGGACAGCGCAACTGTTGCAGACCTTGGCCGTGCAGGTCAGGTTCGCGTAACCAAAGAAATGACCACCATCGTTGATGGCTTCGGCGACAAGGATGCTATCGCTGCTCGCGTAGCACAAATCCGTGCACAAATTCCGGAAACCACTTCTGATTTTGATAAAGAAAAACTGCAAGAGCGTCTGGCTAAGCTGGCTGGCGGCGTAGCTGTTATCAAGGTTGGCGCTGCTACCGAGGTTGAGCTGAAGGACAAAAAGCTGCGTATTGAGGATGCTCTGAATGCAACTCGTGCTGCTGTTGCTGAAGGCATTGTTGCTGGCGGCGGCACTGCTCTGCTGCAGGTTCAAGCTTCTCTGGCAAACATCGAAGCTACCGGCGACGAAAAGACCGGCGTAGAAATCGTTAAACGCGCTATCGAAGAGCCTGTTCGCCAAATTGCTTACAATGCTGGTCTGGAAGGCGCAGTTATTGTTGACACCATCAAACGCAGCGAAAAAGGCTACGGCTTCAACGCTCTGACTGAAGAATATGTTGACATGATTGCTGCTGGTATCGTTGACCCGACTAAGGTTACCAGAAGCGCACTGCAAAATGCTGCAAGCATCGCTGCTATGGTTCTGACCACTGAATCCATCGTAGCTGACAAGCCTGCTAAGGAAGGCGCTATGCCGGCAATGCCTCCGATGGGCGGCGGTATGCCTGGTATGATGTAATCGCTGCATCAAAAACTGTATAACATAGCTTGAATAGGCTATAGGATTGCGCACTCTGCTGCTGAGGATTTGGCAGCAGGGTGTGCTTTTTTATTGGAAATAGCATAGCCTAATAGTGTTTTTTGCCGTTGATTGTGCTATAATGTTTCTATTCTACAAATGAGGGAGTTGTTAAATATGCAGGAGGCAGCAGCAGAGAAAAATTTCTACTGGAAGCTCTTCAAGTCAACCTTTGTTATCAGCGCCTTTACGATTGGCGGCGGCTTTGTTATTATAC
>JAIHZV010000042.1 GCA_022718015.1 Phascolarctobacterium sp.
CCCCTGTTGACGTGCGATATCTGCCTTAGTACGACGCTTTCTTACCTTCTTCGCACTGTTGATGCCGGCCTTTTTGATAACCTTCGCCAGCTCAGAAATAATATGCAGTTCATCGACGGAGCAATCCTTTACTAAACCGGCAAGCTCATTGCAGTAAATCTGTTCACTGCGATGAATATTATCGCATAAAAGCTCATCAACAGACACATCCAGCACATTCGCCAGATGGATGATAGTAGGTAAGCCAAGCTTGGTATTGCCAGTTTCTATATTACTGATATGCGGAGTTGACAGACCTGTTAATTTAGCGATGTTTCCTTGAGTAAGACCTTTGCGAGCACGCGCAGCCTTAATTCTTAATCCAATCGCCTTATAATCAATGTCTAACTTCACAAATGCTCTCCCCTTCGACTTATTTCCTTACTCGTTGTAATAACGTTATAATTATAGCCGATATTCTGCAAAAAGGCAAGTGTATTTTCCACTTTATTAAAAATTATTTTTTCAGCACCGGCACAGTAAGGCTGCCCTCAGGCATGAGCAAAATCTTGTAATCCTTGCCCACATACTCCTCTGCCAGCTTGATAGCCTCGTCCACATCGTCTACTGCTTCAAAGAGCAGCTTACGCGCGATATTCTTATCCAGCGCAGACACAAGGATAAACTTCGCCTTCTTCATCAGGCGCGTAATGGCAAACGCCTTATGCGCACCGATAACGAAGTTTTTCTCCAGCTCGGCCTTGATAGCGTCGGGAGAAGGATTCTCCTCCAGTGCTTTTTCCAGCGCTGCACTGCCGCTGCCCTCTTCGCATTCGCCGATGATGATGACCACGCCTCCGTCGCGCACTGCGCACCAAGCGTTGTCCATCGTCTTTTGCAGCTGATAAATATTTATATCCTTCGGATAGCCGCCGCAGCTGGCGATAACAATATCCGCCGGCTCGTCCACTGGCACGCCGTAAAGCTGCTCTACAAATTTGCACGCCTCGCGGTGAGCCAGACGCCAATCGCCTGCGAACACCTTCAGGAAATTGTGCTGCGCGTCAAGAATGCTGTGGAACAAAAACAGCTTGTGCTCCTTCGCAAACAGCGCCACGCCCTCCATCTGGTCCTCATAAACAGGGTTGCCGTCAAGCTTGCCCAGCTGTGCGCCCGGCTGCATCATCAGGCTGTGATTTTTGCGCACAGTCTCCATTGCCGCCACGCCCGGCAGCACGGCCTTGCGTCCGCCGCCGAAGCCGCTGAAGAAGTGATAAACAACTGTACCCGTAAGGATAACAAGGTCAGCATCACAAATCTGCTTATTCAGCCACACAGGCGTACCAAAGGAGGTTTCGCCAAAATACTCGAAGTCCTCCTGCTTTTTGCAGTCGCTGTTATACATTGCCAAGCGTCCGGCAACGTCCTCGCCCACCTGCTCCACCATTTCCTCATGGCTCATCAGGCGGTGCGTGCCCAGCGCAAAGACGATGTGCATATCCTCGTCCTTTACGCCCAGCTTGTTCATCTCGTTGACCAGAATCGGCATAAAATCATGCGTATTCGCTACACGCGTAGAATCGTTGCAAATAAAAGCAATCTTCATGCCCGGACGCACCAGCTCATTTATCGGCGCACTGCCAATCGGATGATAAAGCGCATCCAGCACTGCTGCCTTCAAATCAGAAAGCTGCGCAAAGGGCTTTGTTTTCAGCTCGCCCATGACATGCTCGTTATCCAAGGAAAAATTTTTATAGCCATGACCATAATGATACTTGTAATCTACTAAAGACATAACCACACCTCCGTTGCAATTCAGACACGCGCACAGCCTTTATGCCGTACTTGTATATCTTTATTGTACCATATATTGTGTGAAAAATGCTTTACTTTTTCGGCAGCGACAATAACAAAACGGTAAAAATTATACAGCCCATACCGATATAGTCAGGCAGCAGCAGCTTCGTATTGAGCAGAAGCACGACGGAAATAATCGAAGCCAGCGGCTCGGCGCAGGAAATCAGGCTCGCCTTCGTCGGTCCGACAATCTTCAGGCCTGCCAGATAAAAGGCATAGCTGGCAATCGTTGCGCCGAAGAGCAGATAAATGAAGGCCAAATAAGCGCTCATGTTCCACGTGCCCACGGGTGCAAACGGATTGCTGACCGCAATCAGGCTCAGGCCGGAAATCAGCTGGCCCCAGCCGATAAGCGTCGGCGCTGTGTATTTTTTGAGCAGCTCGCCCGGCTTAATGCTGTAATAGGCATATGACAGCGCCGAAAGAATGCCGACAAACAGCGCTATCGGGGAAATCGCCAAGCTGTCAAGGCTGCCATGTGTCGCGATGAGGAACACGCCGAGAAGCGCACCCACAATGCCGATAAGCTCGCGTCCCTCCGGACAGCGTCTTGCCTTATAGCTCATCCACACCATAACGAAAATCGGCGCCATATATTGCAGCACCGTCGCCGTCGCCGCATTGCACAGGCTTATAGTGTAATAAAAGCCCAGCTGCGCACCGAGGATACCAAGGAAGGAAAACTCTACGATATCCCACGTATTCTTTTTGATGATAGCAAAAATATCCTGCTTCTGCACCAGCGCTGCATAAAGCAAAAATAGCAGGCCCGCAAGAATCTGACGCGCCATGCACAGCCAAAAGGAATCAACCTCATGATATTGAAATAAATATTGTCCGGCAACGCCGCCCATGCCCCAGCAGGTCGCTGCACCTACGATTAACAAAATTCCCTTCAGCATCCATTCACCCTCGTTTCTCGTGCTAAATTTACACGTTGCAATATAATTTACTACATAATATAGCACGGAAATGAGGGCTTGTCTAGAAGGGCCGCAACATTATCTTGCGGCGGAAAATTCATGTCCAATTGTTACGCTCGCAAGCATAATACATAAATAAATCACTTGACTTAGAGCTTACTCAAAGCGCTATAATATAAATGTATCATAGTAATAGGAGGCGCATTGAACTTGGATAAAGCATTCGCACAGGCTCCCGTAGTCGGCAGCCAAAGAGTAAGCAAAACAGCAGAGGGCGCAGGCTCTCACGCCAAAGTATATTTCACCAGGCACATTGATGCTGAGCATCTCATCAAATTATATGACTTAATCAACGAAAGCATTTACGGCAAGGTAGCTATAAAGCTCCACACCGGCGAAAAGCACGGCCCCAACATTCTGCCACGCGAGCTGGTCAAAGCGCTGCAGCAGCAAATCCCCAACAGCACCATCGTCGAAACCAACACGCTCTATCAGGGCGACCGTTATACCACTGAGGGCCATCTGGAAACGCTAAAGGTCAACGGCTGGACGTTCTGCCCTGTTGACATCATGGACGCGGAGGGCACAGTTAATCTGCCTGTCCGCGGCGGCAAGCACTTTAAAGAGGTTTCCATGGGCAAAAACATTGTGAACTACGACTCCATGCTCGTGCTGACGCACTTCAAGGGCCACGCTATGGGCGGCTTCGGCGGCTCCATGAAAAACCTGGCTATCGGCTGCGCAGACGGACGCATCGGCAAGGCACAGGTTCACGGCGTAGATAAGGACAACCTGCCCGAGGACTGGAACGTATGGCCCGGCAAGGAGCAGCTCATGGAAAATATGGCTGAATCCGCGAAGGCCACCATCGACTTCTTCGGCAAGCACATCGTTTATATCAACGTCCTGCGCCGCATGTCCGTCGACTGCGACTGCGCCGGCTTAATTGCAGCAGAGCCGACCATCCCCGATATCGGCATTCTTGCTTCTACCGATATTTTGGCTATCGACCAGGCTTCTGTTGACCTCGTCTATGCCAAGGAAAACAACCATGACCTCGTGGAGCGCATGGAAAGCCGTCACGGCCTGCACCAGCTTACCGCTATGCGCGAGCTGAAAATGGGCAATGACAAGTACGAATTAATCGAGCTGGATTAATAGCACAAAAAATTTACACCTCCCCACAGCATTCGTTGTATAATATTCTTGTACAGCAAACGCTATGAGGAGGTCTTTTTTATGACTATGAAAAAAATCAACGCCTTTGAGCAAGGCGAAGCAATTTTAAAAACTCTGTCTAAGGGTGCATTCTTAACCACCGCTGCTGACGGCAAGCAAAACACGATGACCATCGGCTGGGGCAGCCTGGGCTTTAAATGGGGCGCTCCCACCTTCACCGTCATGGTTCGCCAAAGCCGTTACACGAAAGAACTGATTGACGCTAATCCGGAATTCACCGTCAGCTTCCCCGTTAACGAGGGCTTTGCCAAGGCAATCGCTCTGTGCGGCACCAAATCCGGCCGCGATATGGACAAATTTGCCGAAGCAGGCTTAACAGCTATCGCAGGCGAAACCGTCAGCGTGCCTGTTATCAAAGGCTGCGGCCTGCATCTGGAATGCAAAATCGTCGAGCACTACACCATGGAAGCCGACAAGTTCGATAAGGAGCTGGGCGCTAAATGGTATGGCGCAGGCGATTGGCACACCTGCTACACCGGCGTGATTACTGCCGCTTATATCGAAGAATAAGCAAAAAAAATGGCTGTCGCATTTCATCTAGCGGCAGCCATTTTTTGCTTATTTAGTTAGTTTCACCTCGTCAAACTGCCTGCCATCCGGCAGAAAGGCTTTAAACTCCAAGGCTTGCTCATCAGCCTTCAGCGTCATATAGTTTGCCGTTTCCGGCTTTGGCGCTGTCGCTGCATCCCAGGCAAACTCGCCCCACAGCTTTGGATAGCGCACATCTCCGGCCACGCCTGTCAGAATATAGGTGATGCCCGCGCCCTGCGGAGCAGGCGCAAAGTTCTGCAAGGGCACGCGGCGGCGGTAGGTATGCAGATGCGCTGTCAGCACTGCGTCCACCTTGTATTTCTCAAAAACAGGCATAAGCTGATAGCTGAAATCAAGAAAGTGCGTCTGCGTCTGCTCGCGTCCTGACTCTGGCCCAAAGCCGTAGAGGAAGATATCACGGTGCATCAGCACCACCTTCCACTTCGCACTGCTCGCCGCTAAATCACCTTCCAGCCATTGCAGCTCGTCCGCCAGTAAATCAGGCTGGAAATTTTTCATTTCCGGAAAATTTGTATCCAGCACGACGAAATGCACCGGTCCATAATCAAAGCTATAAAACTGGTTCGGATATTTTGCCAGACCGTTTTGCGGCACGTTGAACAGCTGCGTATAGCTCGCAGGCAGGCACTCCTTCCACTCCAGGCTGTACGCCTCATGATTGCCAATTACAGGAGCCAGCGGCACAGCATCGCTAAACACGCTCACGCTGTTGAACCACGCCCGCCATTGGCTAGCATCCTGACCATTATCTACCAAATCCCCCATATTGACGTAAAAGGCGCTATCCGGATGGCGCTGATACGCATCGCGCGCCAGCTGCTGCCAGCCGCTGTAATCAGCGCTTTGCGAATCAGGAAAAATCAAGGCGGTAAAGCCAGCGCCATCCTCCGTATGCAGCCTGTGCCATTGGCCCTTATTTTTTGCGGTTTTAATGCGGTACTCATACGTGCTGCCCGGTGCAAGACCTTCGAGGCTGGCAGTGTACTGAATAACGCTGTCCTTATCCGTAAAGCTGCTGTCGGCAGGCTGCACGCTTTGGCTGTCGCTGCTGCCCTGCAAGCGATATTCCAGCGTATACGACTGCTTCACCTTGCTCTCCCACATAATAGTGCGGGCGGTTTTGTTATCTGCCGCAACAAGCTGGCGTACATGCATAATCGCCACGGCGGCGTCACTGCCCTCCGCTTCGCGCTCAGCATTTTGCGCACAACCGCTCAGCGTCACCACGATGCATAATATAATCAATAAAACGCTTGCTTTTCTGCTCATGCTCATCTTCCCTTTCATTTTACTTTATTATAGCATAGCACCTAGAGTACGCTCAAAGTCAAGAAAAAACAGCAGCTGCCTCCGTTTGAGATAGCTGCTGCTTTTAATTCATACGTTATAGTGTTCTTAGAAGGTTACAGGCGTGCCATAGTAAGCGCACAGCAGAACCTGCTTCATCTGCTCCTTGTCAATCTTACGCGGATTGGAGCTCGTGCAGGGGTCAAGCACTGCGTTAGCAGCGATAGCATCTGCATGTTCTTGCAGAACTTCTTCACTCACGCCGTTTTCCTTATAGGTCTGTGCAATCTCCAGCTTCTTATTCAGCTCTTTTATGGAATCGACGAGCGCATTCGTCAGCTGCTCATCTGTCTTGCCGGGCAGACCGATGTGGCGGGCAATCGCTGCATAACGCTCAGCGCACTCCTTCGCATTGAACTCGATGACCGACGGTAGCAAAATTGCGTTGCAGCAGCCATGCGGAATGTGGAAGACAGCGCCAGTTTTATGTGCCAAGCTATGCGCAATGCCCAAAAGCGCATTGGAGAAAGCCATACCTGCAAGGCATTGAGCAATGTGCATCTTTTCACGCGCTGCCTTATCGCCATAGTAGCTGGCAACAATGCTATCATAAATGTCGCTGATAGCCTGCAGCGCCAGGGCATCCGAAAAATGACTGCGAGCCGTAGCAACATAGGCCTCAATAGCATGTGTCAGGGCGTCCATGCCCGTATGCGCCGTGAGCTTCTTCGGCATGGTCAGCGGAATGTCTGTATCCAAAATTGCAATATCCGGGGTAATTTCAAAATCAGCCAGCGGATATTTAATATCAGTCTTATAATCAGTGATAACGGAAAAGGCTGTAACCTCTGTTGCTGTGCCGCTCGTGGACGGAATAGCTACGAAAATTGCTTTATTGCGCAGCGGGGGAATCGTGAACGGGTCCTTGATATCCTCAAAGGTTTTCTCCGGATGCTCATAGAAGACCCACATCGCCTTAGCCGCATCAATCGGAGAGCCGCCGCCGATAGCCACAATTACATCCGGCTCGAAGGCGCGCATGGCTTCTGCACCACGAAAAACAGTTTCAATAGACGGATCAGGCTCAATACCTTCAAAAAGCTGCGTCTCCATGCCAATGTCATGCAGTACATCTTCCACCTTTTGTAAAAAGCCGCCACGCTTCATCGAGCTACCACCGGTAAAAATCATCGCCTTTTTGTGCCCCTTGAGCACCTTCAGCTCACTTATAGCACCAGCACCATAGTAAATGTCACGCGGTAAAGTAAATCTTGCCATAATACGCACCTCCTACGAAAATAATTGTTAAGAAATCGGCTTCTTATTAATATATTATATCACTTCAGCGAGTGTTAGATATGGCAAATTTGCAAAATCTACTTTCTTAATTCACAGCTGTAAAAAGAAAACAGCAGCTGCAACACCAAAGTGTTTTAGCTGCTGTTTTCGTATATAAAATGAAGATGAGTATGATGAGCTTAATTAAAATTCAAATTCTGCTGAAAGCATGAAGGAACGCGGATTGTTGAGCATGAATTTATTGGGTTGACCGGTCTGTGCAATCCAATGGCTGTCATTAGCTACATTATAGCAAGCTGCAATGAATTTCACAGGAACACCATTAATATTCGTTTTGTGGCTTGCAAACAAATCCAAAGTAACGTGAGAAGGAATATCCAAAACTCTTGCAGTCTGACTATGAACAAATTTACCTGTACCTGTATAGCTCAAGCGACTAGTAAAGCTGGTATCCTCATCAGGCTTGTATTCTAAGCCCCAAACACCGCTCCATTTAACAGAACCGTGTGTCGGCAGGCCCTCAAATCGTTTGTCGGTAGTTACTTCTTGTTTAGCATCTAACCATTCGAAGCCACCAAATGTATTCCACTTATCTGCCAGCTTCGCATCAACACTAAAATCAACGCCTTTAAAACGATTCTTGCCATTATTGCTTAACCAATATTTGCTCGAATCAGCAGTGCTATAAGTTTTCAACGTATTAGGCTGTGTCATATCGAAATAAGCCAGGCTCATAGAAAGGTTTTCGCTAGGTTTAGCTTTAATACCGAACTCAGTATTCTTCAGCTTTTGCGCATCTAAATACTCATTGGCATTGAGCGCATCGCCGCCATCTGGATCAACAAAGCTGCCGCGATTTCTTGCAACTGCTTGGGCAGCATAAACAGATAAATTATCTGTCGGCGCATAAGAGATACCGTATGTCGGAGCCCAATTATCATCCTTTATCTGCTCTGCTTGCCCAACATAATTACCATGACGACGCGCAACTGCACCTACCAGCGTCAGCTTGCCAAGCTCAATTTTATCCATGATATTCAAGGTTACATCAGTCTCTTCATGGTTCAGCTTCTTCTTTAATTTATCAGATTCATCGGCGTCATTAAGTCCGGGCTTAAAAATAAGTCCTGTGTAAATATTGCCGGTAGTACCTAAATCCTTTCTAGGCTTACCAGTCTTGTAGTATTTGCGATGAGAGCGGTCGACAGAAACTACCACATTATGCTTGGCCATGCCTGTCATAAAGTCACCTTTTAAACCGGTCTGTAAATATTGATTT
>JAIHZV010000311.1 GCA_022718015.1 Phascolarctobacterium sp.
GTACTGAACTTAAAGCCCTTATTATAGTCAAACTTTTCAACAGCCTTAATCAAGCCCAGATTGCCCTCCTGAATCAAATCCAGGAACAGCATACCGCGGCCAACATAGCGTTTTGCAATGCTGACTACCAGACGCAGGTTAGCCTCGGACAGGCATTTTTTTGCCTCATTGCCCTGATGCTCTACAGCCTTGAGCAGCTTCGTAAACTCTTCGTCTACCTTGCAGTAAGCGCTGACAACCTCAGGACTCTTCTCGCGGCCATCGCCCAGACGGGTTTGGATTTCTTCCAGAATAGCCTTAATCTGATACAGATGATGCACATCCTGATCCTCTGTCGGACGCTCTACCACAAGACGCTCGCAGTCAGGAATCATCGTTTTCTGCTCTGTCATCAAACGCTGCAGATGCAGGCGCTCATCACGGGTGAATTCAAAAATCAAGTCCTCATAGTCCTCAATCTTGTAGGGATTGCCTTCATCCTTACGCGCCTTGATCATCTTGGCAACCTGATAAACAGAACGCATATTAGTCATGTGCCATTCTTCGGCCATGAACTCTTTGATTTTTTCGATAAGCTCAGCAGCATTCTCCGCATTGCTGAACACAGGAGCCTCTGTTGCCGCAGCACTTTTGCCTGCTAAAAGACGCTCTGCCTGACGGCCTTTGTCCATACGCTTTGCCAGCTTAATCTCGTCCTCGCCAACCAGCAGAGGCACGCGGCCGATCTCCTTCAAATACATACGTACCGGATCATCAATGCTGATGCCCTCCGGCACCGTCAGATTTGCTAAGTCAACCTCGCTGATTTCGCTGTTCTCGTCGTTGTCATCTTCGTCAAGTCTAGGCGGCATATCATCATCGGACGAGGTGTCATCAACAATCTCCAGGCCCTTAAGGGTGATGGCTTCATATAAATTCTCGACATCCTCCGGAGAAACGACATCCAGAGTATTGATAAAACTCATAACATCACGATAAGTGAGAACACCTTTATTTTCCTTGCCTTTTTGAATCAGCGCATCAATTTGTTCCTGCGTTAATTTAGTTTTTTCAGCCATGGTGTCCCCTCCTTCCATTTTCTTTTTAGTTTCCATAGAGCTTTTTGATTTCATTCTTTATCCTTTGACTCTCCATTAACTCACTAATAAAGCGTTCATCTGCCAGGCGCTCATATTCCTGCGCCAGCTGAGAATGCTTTGCATATTCTTTTTCCAGATAGCTGCGCTGCAGCTGCCGCAAGCAGTCCTCCAAAAGCTTCTCGCTATCGCCCTCCGGCAAAGGTCTTGCCAAAAGTCTGGCCAGAAGCGACTGACCGGCGCTATCTAGATTTTCACACAATTTATCAATAGGGCAGCCTGCCTGAAGCAGAACGAAAATATCGTTTTGAGCTGCCTCCGTAAAACCTGTCTGTTCCACAATCTCCTCGCAG
>JAIHZV010000312.1 GCA_022718015.1 Phascolarctobacterium sp.
GGCTGTCGCCCTGACCGCCATTCTGCTGCTCTGGCAGGATAAAAGCGCCCCGCGTTATATCAAGATCTACGAAAACGAGCAGTAATTATTTCTTGCAAAAACAGCACCCCGGCCAAGCGGTAAAACCGCCCGACCGGGGTGTTTTTTCGTTATATCCTTACAAGCTCTTCGGCCTTACTCTGCGCTTTCCAGAACAATGCCCACCATCACAATGCCGTTATGACCATTGTAATCTGCACACACAACTGCCAGATACTCTGCATTCGACAGCACAAACCAATTGCGCCAACCGCTATTAGACTCCAGCACCGATTTCAGCTGTGAAACGTCCTTCAGGTCAAACGAAACGGTATTAAGTTTTTGGGTTGCCTCAACGTCAATTTTTCGTCCGTCAATTTCGAGATTCTTTAGTGCAGCCAGTGCATTGATTTCTGCTTCTTTAACTTTCTTACTATTCTCATCCGTCCTGTTCGCTGCAAATATCGCTTCCGCCTTTGCCGCCTCTGCAAACAGCGCTTCCACCTCCGGTGCTCTCTTCAGCGCATCCTTCTTGCTGTCGCTGCGCACGCCGTTGATCGTTGCGGCGATATCATCTGCCAATTTTGCATTCAGCTGTGCGCCGCCACCGCCGCAAGCGGTAAGCATAGCCAGTGCCAGCACCGCAGCCAGTGTAAGTGCAACCAGTTTTTTGATGCATTTCATAGGTTTTGCCCTCCTGTAAATGATAAATACCCCGGCAGACCACGCAGTCTGCCATAAAAACAGTGTAACCTCACGGGCGGCGGCTGTCAATGCACGAACCACACAAAAACGCCGCCGACTTTTCGTCAGCGGCGTTTGTACGGTTTCAAACCTGCAGATCAGTAAGCCATAACGACGAACACAAACGTGCCATTGCTCATTTTTTTGTTAGCGACAGCAACATATGTCAAATCAGAACTGCGCATGATCCGTCCAAAGATCCGTTGCAGGTCGTTTTCGTCATATTTTTTCTGGCAGTAATCCTTTGTCAGATACTCTTCGCACGAGACTCCAGTATTTATCGACATATATCCGTTGCATTTTTTACCTTCTACCTGAATAGTGTACAATTTACGCCATTCCGTTTGGTAGTCATCTTCCGAAATCAGGTTCAGAAGTTTCTTTTCCCGCAGTGCCGCAATTTTATTGGCTACGTCCGTTGCAGCCGGAATGGTTTTCAGTGCCGGTAAGCCATTTTCCGTCCGAACCGCATTGATATTGTCCACGACCTGCTGTGTTGCTTCCGTTTCCTCCGGCACGCTCGGTGTACCGCCGCAAGCGGTGAGCATAGTCAGCGCCAGCACCGCAGCCAGCGTAAGCGCAACCAGTTTTTTGATGCATTTCATAGGTTTTGCCCTCCTGTAAATGATAAATACCCCGGCAGACCACGCAGTCTGCCATAAAAAC
>JAIHZV010000313.1 GCA_022718015.1 Phascolarctobacterium sp.
GTTATGAGATAATAGCTGCTCTTTTTGTCATCACGCACAAAAAGATTCTTGGCATCCGCCTCAGGATAGGGCAGCTCCACCTCTGCCAGCTCGTCCATATTATAGACAGCCTTATGCTCCGTCACCTCATATGTGACGCCCTGCGCCTGCAAAAACTCATAAACCTCTTGCTTGTTCATCCTCTGTCTCGCCTCCAGCAAATCTCCGTACTATTTCCCAGGCAATATAAGCGCTCAGCGTGCCTACCGCTAATCCCGCAAGAATATCCGTCGGGAAGTGCACATAAAGATACATACGCGAAAATGCAACTACCGCGCCCACGCAGGCCGCTGCCCAGAAAACCTTGCGGCACTGCGCAAAGTACAACGCCATAATCGCTGAAAAGGCCAGCGTCGTATGTCCCGAAGGGAAGGAAAAGCTGTGCTGACGTTCCACCAGCATCTCCACCGCCAGATTCACGTTACAAGGACGCACGCGCGCAATCGACGGCTTCAGGATAACGCTGCCCAGCAGATAGCCGATAACCATAGCGGCAATTATCGCCAGGCCAACCTTGCGTGAACGCTTGAAGCACAGCAGCGCCGCGCCCACAACCAGCGCCAGCTCACCTCTGCCTGCCATAGTCGTGATGAAAAGCATCAGCTCGTCCAACAGCGGCGTGTGCAGTGTCTGCAAATAATCTAAAAAAGCAAATTCTATAGGCATAAGTCCTCCAAAAATTTTATATTATAATCAGCAAAAAGCTCCATTATTAGTATAGCATCCGCAAGCACTTTGCACAATATAACAAAAAGCCTTGCCGGTATTTTGCATCAATCAGAACGCCAGCAAGGCTTTATAGTTTATTTACAATACGGTTAGCCGCAGTCTTATTGTGTCTTTTAAAACGTCAGACGCATCTGATACCACACGACATTGCCATGAGTAGAAGCAGAGATTCCTTCGTTCACAAAACCAAATTTAGCATAATAGTGCAAAAGCTTCTCCTTGCAGGTCAACACCAAACCTTTACGCCCCTGCAATTTAGCATCAGCGATTGCCGCATTAATCAATTCACCTGCATAACCATGCTTGCGATGTGCAGGAAGCGTATTCACACCGAAAATCATCTGCCATGCGCCCTCTGGATTATGCATCGCAGCCTTCTCATACATCTCGTCTGCCAAATCTTTTTCGTCTGTCACTATACCGTCAACAAAAGCAATAAGCTTGTCCTCATCAAACATGAGCCAGAAATGCTCTGCATAATACTTTAAACGCTCAGCGAACTCCTCACGCGTCGCTGCTTCAGTAGCAGGAAAGCACGCAGCCTCTACCGCCGCAATCGTCTCCAAATCAGCCATTGTCGCTGTTCTTATCTCCATATGTATCACTCCAAAGTGTTTTTTACTTCATAAATATAACATACAGCTGTCAGAAAAACTGTA
>JAIHZV010000043.1 GCA_022718015.1 Phascolarctobacterium sp.
CTCCAGCTCCAGCGTGCCGCCCATGATGTCGACAAGCTTTTTGACAATCGCCAGGCCCAGGCCTGTACCGATATAAGATGTACGCGCCTCAGAATCCTCCTGCACGAACATTTCAAAGGCGTGCTTTTGGAATTCCTCGCTCATACCAAGGCCTGTATCCTCGCAGATAAACTCATACTGCACAACGCCGTCAACGCAGCCAATCTCGCGGCAGCTTATAGCCAGCGAGCCATGCTCCTTATTATACTTCACGGCATTGCTTGCCAAATTCGTCAAAATCTGGCGCAAATGTACAGGACTGCCGACAACCTGCTTATGCTGTCCCTCAAAGCTCTTGCTGAAGGAAAGACCGCGCATCTTAGCGTAAGCCTCGGTCATCGTACTCATGCTGTTTACGAGCTGCTGCATATCAAAGCTTTTTTCTGCAAGCACAATCTTCCCTGATTCGATTTTGTTCATCTCCAGCACATCATTCGACAAATCAAGCAGGATTTTGGCATTTTCCATTACCTTATTACGGTATTCCTGCTGCTTTGCCAAATCATCAGCATGATAGTTGGCAATCTCCACCAAGCCAAGAATGCCGTTCAGCGGCGTGCGGATATCATGGCTCATTCGTCGCAGGAAATCTGTTTTAGCAATGCTTGCGCTCTGCGCCTCACGCGCCGTCTCGCGCAGCTGCTCCTGATAGGCCAGCTCACGCTCCTTCTCTTTGGTAATATTGCGTGTTACCAAAATTACAGAAGTAATCTCGCCTTTGTCATCATAGCTCTGCGGCACCATCAGCGAGCTGAACCACATATTGCTTTTGTCCTGATACTCAATATACAGTGACTTCTGCTCCTGCAGACGCGCCTGCAAGGCCTTCAGGTCATTAAAAATATCAACACTCTCATAGAACTCCTGCTTTACATTGGCATGAATCATCTGGTCCAGCCACTTTACGCCGTCCGTTCCCTTAGGTATATCAAGCTCTACACCCTCCGGCAGCTGCAAAACCTCAAGCTGCTTAGTCCGTAAATTCAAAGCAAAAACAGTCACAAAAATACTACTGATGGCACGAATAGTCGCATACTGCTTGCGCAGCTGCTTGTAATGCTCCTGCGATGAACGCATATGCAGATAAATAAGCAGCAGCGCTGCAATAATGCAGATAAGCATAACATAAGCCATATCACGGAAACGATTCGCAAAGACTGCCTTCTCAGGGAAAAATACCACGAGCAGATAATCCTTAAACTGCTCAAAAACGCCGTAATAAACCTGACCATTATAGGTTATGCTATAAATATTTTTGCCCTCATCATGCAGCTTATCCTTCGCCTCCGGCAGCAGGTCATCAAGGTATTTATTCTTGAATTTTTTATAGTTAGAGGTAATAACGCGTCCGTCCTTAACAATCATCACACTGCCGCCAAGCTCAAAGCCATAGCTGCCGAACAGGCCGTCCATATAGCTTTGGCTGTCATCTGCCGCCTGCGTCGACTCCTTACGATAGGCAAAAATATAGCCCGGCTTATCCTGACGAGCTACGACGGTATAGCTATACACAATGTTATCCTCTTTACTGATAAACTGGTCCATGTATGAACGCATCGGAAACTTCAGTACACTGCTGATTAAATCCGTCTGTGCAATCTTCAGCATCTCATCATAGATACCCTTGTCAATAAAGCTGCTTGCTTCAATCTGCTTTTGCGCATCAAAAACTATAATGCCGTCCAGCCTCTGCGCATAAGCATAATCCTCCAGATAAGCCTGCGTCATACGCTCCGGCTTATCCTGCAGGCTTTGCGCCAGTATCTTGGCACGGTTTGTCACCTGCGTCATGTCGAGAGCCGCATTGCGCGACTCAAAGCGTTCATAACGCAGCACCTGCTGCTTAAGAAAATACATCGTTTCCTGCGCCACACGACGCAGATAAACCTTATCCTGATGCGTAAAAATTAAAAACGCCGTCGGCAGAATGATAAGCGCAAGTAAAATGGGAATAAAAAATTTATTATCGAGTAATAAAGGAAACTTGTTTTCTCTTGTTCGCACCTTCATTTACCCCCCCACTTCATTTTGGCCATTCTTATAGCGTTCTAAAATCCGCTCTACAGTACCATCATTTCGCATTTCCTTGATAACAGCATCAAAGCTTGCTCTAAGCTCCTGCTTATCCTTCGAAAAGGCTACGCCTAAATGAGATATCATCAGCGGCTGCTCTAAAATAACAAAATCTCCGGAAAATATTCTCTGATACTGCTGCGCTACAAGCTCATTGCAGGCGCTGGCATCAACATAGCCCATGCGCAAGGCTGAAAACAGCGCGTCAACATTTTTCGTGCTATATAAATCGCGCACTCGCGGCACATCAGGAGTCTTGCGCTCCAGCAGCAGCTTTTCCGGCTGCGACGAATACTGCACAATCACACGGCGACCGTTGAGGTCAGCAAGACTTTTGATGTTCGTATGCTTGCCAACGATAACGACATGCCGCGTATCAAGATACGGCCCGGCCCAAGCATACCTGTCATCGCGTCCATTCATAGAAAAGCAGCTCCAGACAGCGTCCACCTCGCCTGAGCCTAACATCTTATCCTTATTATTCCAGGGTATAACCTTATATGTTGATTTATAGCCTAAGCGCCTGCAGGCCTCCTGCATCAGCTCAATATCTATGCCTGCCATATTGCCGTGAATATCCATATAGGTAAACGGCGGATAAATATCACCGGCAAAGACCAGCTCCTTCTGCTGCGGCTGTATAGCAGGCTTGCTGCTGTCCTGCAGGCCGCAGCCAAAGCTTAGCATGCACAGCACAAGCAGCAGACAAAAACAGGCTATAGGCCGAAAATTCTTCTGCATAAATTCACCTAATTGCTTTCCAAAATCCATACGTAAATAAATGGCCCGACAAAGCAGGCCATTAGTTTTTTTAGTCCAGCTCCTGCAGAGCTGCGACAGTAATATTATATTCAGCCTCCACTTTTTTATACAGAGGCTCACATTCCGGGGTAATAAGGCGGCCACGCAGGCTCTCCGTCAGCTCAAAAACCGGTCTGTACAAATTGTCCAGACTCAGAT
The DNA here is from genome assembly GCA_022718015.1 of Phascolarctobacterium sp. GTDB lineage: Bacteria > Bacillota > Negativicutes > Acidaminococcales > Acidaminococcaceae > Phascolarctobacterium_A. The sequence goes on from JAIHZV010000043.1 coordinate 3,073, forward strand.
TCTGCGCTACGCCCTTCAAGGTGTGCGCTGCACGGAAGGCAGTCTCCGCATCCTGCTCAGCCAAGCCTGTTTTGAGGTTAGCAAAGCTATCATCTGTTAAAAACTTCTTCGCAAACAGATTAGCAAAATCCTCGCTGCCCAGACGGGTAACGAGATCCTTGTAATTTGCACCTATCTTGTCGTAGCATTTCTCTAATTTCATATTCAAAACTCCCTTCAACTCTCTCAAAATCAATTATCCTGCATCATTTCCTGTATATTATCTTTTATCTCTAGGAAACACTGCAAAAGCAGCGGATTAAACTGGCCGCATTCACCGTTAATAATCATCTCCACGGCCTTCTCATGCGTAAACGCAGGCTTATAAACGCGCTTGCTCGTCAAAGCATCATACACGTCTGCCAGCGATACAATCTGAGCAGAAATCGGTATCTGCTCACCAAACAAGCCGTCCGGATAACCCTTGCCGTCATATCTTTCATGATGCCAGCGGGCAATTTCATAAGCATATTTCATAAACGGCTCGTCCTGATACATCTCCAAATCCTCCAGCATCCTCGCGCCGATGGTCGTATGCGTTTTCATGATATCGAACTCTTCCTTCGTCAGCTTGCCCGGCTTATTCAGAATTTCATCGCTGATGGCGATTTTGCCGATATCATGCAGGGTGGACGCATTCGTAATCATCGCTGCATCTGCATAGGACAGCTTATATCTGGTAGTTTTCTGCATCAGGTGCTCCAGCATCATGCGCGTCAGCTTATTGATATTGCGCACATGCGTGCCGCTTTCCTTGTTGCGGAATCCCACGATATGGCTGAGAATATCAATCATAATATGACTGGTCTTCTCTTTTTCTTCGTACTGCTCCTTCAAAAGCGACATCAGCGTCTTCTGCTTGGCGTAAAGCAGCACGGCATTCAGTACGCGGCGCTGAACAATCCCCGTGTCAAACGGACGGTTGATATAGTCAGTTGCCCGCATCTCATAGGCCTTACGGATGGAGCCAACGCTTTCATCGCCGGAAATAACGATGACCGGCACTTTATCAATCAGGTGCGTATTATTCATCTGCTGCAGCACCTCAAAGCCGTTCATCACCGGCATAACGATGTCGAGCAGCATGAGCGAGATATTTTCTTCCTCCTCGCGCATGATGTTCATAGCTTCCAGACCGTTCTCTGCTTCGATAATATTATATTCTTCCTTCAGAATTTCCTTCAGCAGGAAGCGGTTCATCTCCGAATCATCAACAATCAGCACGTTTCTCTTCTTCTCATTATTCAAAATGCCGCCTTCGTTTGACGAGAACTCCGTGATAACGATATTTTTGCGCAGCTTCGCCTGATACATAAACTTATCCGCACGCTGCAGCGCTTCAGCAACCGTCTCATCCTTCATCAGCACGCCACCGATGCTGACGGACAAGGTTAAATGCTGATAGCCGCCGATAATAGACTCATGCACCTTGTTGCAAATCTGCTTCAGCGTGCTGGCAAACTCGGATGCAGAAATATCCGGCAGCACCAGCACCAACTCATCGCCGCCATAGCGGATTACGTAGTCGCTGCTCTTCAGGCATTCCTTCGCCACACGCGCCACAGTGCGCAGCGCAGAATCGCCCACGTCATGACCATAGACATCGTTATAAAGCTTAAAGTCATCTATATCCAGCATCGCGACACCGGCAGTCCTGGTGCTATTTTTCATCAGCTCCTCATAGAAGCGGCGGTTATAAACCTGCGTCAGCGCATCCACATACAGCAAATCGCTGTAATGGCTGTAATATTCACCGGCCTTCGTATCCGTCGTCGGATTAATGACCGCGTTATTGCTGGTTACCTTCGTAATCATCTCCAGCACATAGGTTTTGCCATCAATCACCAGATACTTTGCTACCACCTGATACAGCGCTTTATCATAGGCCTCATACTTCGACTTCTGCTGCTTGTCCACCAGCACTCTGCTACAGACGCAGTCCACACAGCGCTGCTTCTTGCCCCAGAATTCGTAGCATTTGCCCTCCTGCCTTTTGCAATCAGCCTCAATATCCACGACCTGACATTCACGCACATCAATCAGGCGCACAATGTTGAAAACCTTGCGCAGCTGCCTGATAGTCTCTACAGCCTCAGCCATAGTCAGCGAGCTTTTTTCATCTTCCAAAATTGTTTCACTATCCATTCAATCTTACTCCTAACAAAACAATGCTTCTCCAAGCCTTGCCCAATCCATTAGCAGCTTCCTCTGCTATAATATGCATCTCTACGCAGCCTGCTTATAAGTCTTTCTAAAAGCTGCTCTCAGCAAAAAGGCGCTCCCCCTTCTGCCTAGAGAGTAGAGTCACGGCTTTTTAAGTAAGTTGTCTAGAGATACAGATAATATCCCTATATAATTTATATCACATTTTTGTCAATGTTACAAGGTTTAAGCATTGTAATTTAAGAATAAATTTCCACAAAAAAAGGCCTTTACCTGTAAATGCTTAAATTACAGATAAAGACCTTGAATATTTACTTAGTAAGCATAAGTCAATGACTTATTTTACCTCGCATTCCACACGTGCCAGAATGAAGCACAAATCAGACAAGCGGTTCAAACAGATAAGCACGTTCGGATTGAGCGGCTCAGTCTCGTTCAGACGCAGCAGGCAGCGCTCTGCACGACGGGTAGTAGTGCGGGCGATATCCAGCGCAGCTGCACCAACAGTATCGCCAGGAATAATGAAATGTCCCAGCGGCTGCAGCAGAGAATCAAACTTGTCGATAGTATCCTCAAACAGCTTTACATGCTCTTCTTTGATGTATGGTTCGGGCAGGTTGAGGCTGGCAATATCAGCCATCACAGACATGAGCAGCTTCTGGACATTGAAAATGGTTTCGCGTACATCCTCGCGTGCTACCTGAGCACGGGCCAGGCCTAAAGCGGAGGAAATTTCATCCACAGTACCATATGCCTCAACACGCAGGCTTTGCTTGGGTACACGCTCGCCAGTGTACAAGCCAGTAGTTCCTTTATCACCAGTTCTGGTATAAACAGCAGCTTTCTTCATTTCTGCACCATCCTTTCCGTGAGAGTGTAACCTGACACCCCCAGTCATTTCGCTACGCTCAATGACGGAGGGGTCTAATTAGTAAATTTCTTCCGGAGCGAAGAAGTTGTTGATTTCGCGTTCAGCAGCTTCCGGGCTGTCGGAGCCATGAACGATATTTTCGCCAATGCTCAGAGCGAAGTCGCCACGGATGGAGCCGGGAACAGCTTCAATCGGGTTGGTAGCGCCGTTCAGTTGACGAACAGCTTTGATAGCGTTTTCGCCGCGGATTACAGCGCAAACCAGCGGAGCGGAGGTGATGAAGTCAACCAGTTCACCAAAGAACGGTTTGCCTTCGTGCTCAGCATAGTGGAATTTAGCTTGAGCTTCAGTAACTTTAACCAGTTTCAGAGCTGCAACCTGCAGGCCTTTGTGTTCAAAACGAGCGATGATATCGCCAATCAGATTTTTCTTTACTCCATCAGGTTTTACGAGTACGAGTGTTTGTTCCATTGTAATCTCTCCTTAAAGATAAATATAAATTTTATACTAAATCGCCACAGTAACGATTATAGTCAGATGTTAGCAAGACTGATTAGAGTGCGTCAGATGCGAGCAACGGGCGGCGCCGGCGTACATACTAGTACTCCAAGCCGACCGTTGTGAAGCAGATGGCGTGCTATAATCAGGCTTTACCCATTGCTCTTGCTTGCTCGCGCAGCAAAGCAACTCTCTCCTCAGTCGCCGGATGCGTGCTGAACAGCTGCTTAGCACTCACGCCGGCAAAGGGGTTAATAATAAACATATGCGCTGTCGCCTCAGTAGCACCAGGCATTACGCGGCGCTCAGCATAGGCTTCAATCTTCAGCAGCGCGTCTGCCAAAGCGTTCGGGTTGCCGCACAGCTCGCCGCCGGACTTGTCAGCCATATACTCGCGGGAGCGGGATACAGCCATCTGAATCAGCATAGCTGCCAGCGGTGCCAGAATCATCACAAGAATACCGGCAATAGGGTTGCGGCTTTCGCCGTCCTCGTCACGGCCGCCAGTGAAGAACATGCCCCACTGAGCAATCGTGGAAATCGCGCCTGCCATAGAAGCAGCAATCGTGCTTACCAGAATATCGCGGTGCTTAACGTGGCTCAGCTCATGGCCAAGCACGCCTGCCAGCTCTTCCTTCGTCAGCATATCTGCCAGCGCCGTATTTACGGCAACAGCAGCATGCTCAGGGTCACGGCCTGTAGCGAAAGCGTTCGGTACAGGGCTGTCGATAATATAAACCTTCGGCATAGGAAGGTTGGCCTTCTGCGCCAGCTTCTCCACAATGCCATACAGCTCAGGAGCAGAGCTTCTGTCTACCTGCTGGGCGTTGTAATGCGCCAGCACCAGCTTATCACTGTTCCAATAGGTAAAAATGTTCATCGCTACGCCTACAAACAGCATCACGGTCATACCGCGCAAGCCGCCGAAAAAGTCACCGATGAGCATAAGTAAGGCAGTCATCAGTGCCATTAAAAACGCAGTTTTCATCTAAGTCAGTTCCTCCTCAAATACAAGCTTTAAATAAAATCAATATAACCAACCTACTCTATTATAACAATAAATGGGTTACTTTTCAATTTGTGCTTTAATGGAGTTTAACATATTTTCACTGTTTTCACGAACTTTTTTCTTTAAAATCGGGTTCAACAGGCCCGCAATCATCGGAATGCCAAACTCAAAATCCACCGCCAGCGTAACCTCGCAGCCATCAGCCTGCGGTGTAATCAGCCAGGAGCCCTCCATTCTCTTTAAATCGCCCTCGGTCTGAGCGTAGGTAATTTTCAGCTCCTCCGGATAGAAGGTGTCGCGCTCCGTCCAGACGATTTTGCGTCCGTCGACGTTGCTCACCCAGTGGGAAACGGTGTAGTTTTCGCCACGCTCCAGAATCTCTACGCTTACCAGGTCATGCATAAAGTTTGGATAAGCAGCCATATCCTTGATAATATCATAAATTTTTGCACCATCGCCTTTGATGGTGGTTTTGCTTTCTACATAAGGCATAATTTAACCTCTTTTCTTTATTATAAATCCTCGATAACCTCTGCCGTCTCTTTTACAGCAGCTCTGAAGGTCTCCAGTACGTGGTCAATGACCTCCTTCGGCATAATCAGCGGCGGCTCCATGCGGATAACCTTAGGATTGTTCAGCGTATAGGCAACGATGATGTGCTGATTTATCATCAGGCTCATAAGCATACCA
>JAIHZV010000314.1 GCA_022718015.1 Phascolarctobacterium sp.
AAAGCTTTTAGAAATATTTTCAGCCTTCAGCATATAAAAAGCACCTCACTTGCGCATCACCAACCTGATACATATCCGGCCTCTGCTCCCTGCAGCGCTTCATGCAATGCGGACAGCGTGCAGCAAACTTGCAGCCGGAAAAGCTTTCCCCGGGCACAGGTGCTTTTCCCGGAATAACCTGTAAGCCATTTTGCGGGAGAGCCTGTAAAAAGCCCTGTGTATAAGGATGTAAAGGCTTTTGCCATAAATCAGTGTTATACTCTAAAATCTGACCTGCATACATCACCAGCACATCATCACAAACCTCTTGGGCTAAAGCAATATCATGTGTAATTACCAGCATGCTCAAATGCAGGTCATGCTTAATCGTCAGCAAATTTTCTCGTACAATCGCGCCTACCTGCTCATCTAAGCCCTTCGTCGGCTCATCTGCCAAAATCCACGCAGGCTTAGTGCTTACCGCCATGGCGCAAAGCACACGCTGCAGCATGCCTCCGGAAAGCTCATGCGGATAGGCTGCCAAAACTCGCTCTGCCTCCTGCAAGCCAAATAAATGCAGGCATTGCAACTTATAAGCATTATCTGCGTCCTTTATCGCATAAACATCTAAAATATCCTGCATCTGTCTGCCAATCTTGCGGACAGGATTGAGCGAACCGCTAGGATTTTGCGGAATAATCCCAAATGCGAAAAGTATACTCCGGACACGCTCGCCCTTATAAAAAACAGCGCCTTTTTTAACAACACCCTGTGGCAGGATATTAAGCACCGCCTGTCCTAAGACAGACTTACCGCAACCGCTTTCACCAATAATCGCAGTAAATTTTCCTGCAATAAGCCTTATGCTGACATCATCTACAGCATAAAACACACCCTGCGGCAATTTGAAGCCAACAGATAAATTCTTTATTTCCAATGAATCCTGCATCACCATTTACGCACCTCATCCAATTGTATATCCAGCCTGTCGCGCAAATGCTCACCAATAATGTTCAGTGCATAAATAAGCAAAAATACAAACAAGCCCGGTATGATAATCAAGTGCGGCGCACTCCTATAATACATCAGCGCATCATTAATCATCACGCTCCAGTCAGGAGTCGGCGGCTGTACGCCAAGGCCTAAAAAGCTTAAACCGGCAATCGCCAAAATCCCTCGCCCTAAGCGGATTGTCACCAAAACCAACAGCTTATTAGCAATATTCGGCAGCAGATGATGCACGATAATACGCCAATCGCTGCATCCTAGGCAACGCAAGCCTTCAATAAAAGGCTCTCCTAAAAGCTGCAGCACCTCTGCACGCACAATACGCGAAAAGCCCGCCCACGAAGTCAGCACCAGCGCCAAAACCAAACTATGAATGCTCGGCCCCAAAATTCCGGCCACAGCAATCATAAAGCAGCTTCCTGGAA
>JAIHZV010000315.1 GCA_022718015.1 Phascolarctobacterium sp.
GAAATATTTGCCTATCTTTGTCATCGATAAATCAACGCTGTATGGAGAGAATCAAACTGGCGAAAGAAGAGAAGGAGGCTTTACGGATTCTGCACGAGGGCAAAATCAATATGACAACCGACCCTCAGCGAATCGGCAGTCTGTCCTATGGATTTGAAGCGCTTGAACGGCTTGGTCTTGCTCGGTGCGCGTGGTCTGAGGGACACGTAATCGAGGATGTCGCAATAACAAGCAAAGGGAGACGGTATGTTGACCATAATCCCAAATTGCGGAACCCTGTTGATTGGCAGAAAATCCTCGCAGTCGCATCGGTCATATCTGTTATCATAGCGGCTCTTGCATTATTCATCGCCTGCTCTGCGATTAAGCAAAACAATTCGTAATTTTTAAATAACAGCAGATATGGATAAAAACATACTCAGACAACTGCAAGATATTAGCAAAAAAAGAGATTGGGATATAATTGAAGAAATTATAGGATTAACTCTGAATAGCAGACCTGTTTTTCAATTACGTTGCTCTAATATTCCCCAATTTGCAAAGACAGGATATCCACACCTCTATTCTGTTAAAGAGAATGGTGCTGTATTTGCAATAGATTGGCGAACAATTCTTTCATTATCCGCATCATATATTGATTGTGGACGCAATAGAATCCAATAGACTTGGGTTAACCAACAATTTATCCACACGGAGCAATTCAATCTTTGAACCCATCATTATATCGTTCACTATCTCTCCGATGGATAAAAAATCATTTCTTTGCGGGTCATAAAAGACAAGCCCACTTTTTGTCCGCTCTATGGTGATTATATGTCCGCCGCCGAGTTTATTATCCCACCCGATATGATACCGACTGCCAACAACTTGGGTCTGTTTTTCAATTTTTGAAACAATCTCCTTCTCTGACCCTCCAATCAGTGCTGTGAATTCTGGTTTTTTGCCCTTTGATGTCAGCCACGCTTGTCGTGTATCATCAGACAGGAGCATTGATACGCTTCCGCTTTTATGGTCGTAGGCGAGAGATGTGACATCAAACCCGCGCAACCGCAATTCGTGAACCAACACACAAGCAGCACAATTCTCATCATCTCGAAATACATTCGATTTACCGCCGTCGGCTTCCTCGAACGACATTGGTTTGCCTCGCTTCCATCCAGTCCTTTGCTCTATGTCTTTGAAATTTAATTGCTGCTCTTCTGAATAATCGTGTCGTTCTTGATGACTCAATATTGCCTCCTTTGCGGATTTACTTGCGGCTCTGCCGAGCTTTACCCCTTTATACAGACCTCTTTTTTGCTCTTGATTTATGCCTAACATCCGACTATTATCTTTCACCCAGTACGGCAACGACTGCGCTTCAGAAACTCTCTTCTTATTACTCTTCCACCAATCTTGAAAATACTTGTT
>JAIHZV010000316.1 GCA_022718015.1 Phascolarctobacterium sp.
AGGCCGACCAGCTCAAAGTTGGGGAGACCATTGCTGACGTCAACCTCTACCAGAATCTGGACACCATCAATACCACAGGTAGTTTCGCCTAAAATTTGTGCAAACATCGTAACACTCCGTTCTTCCCTTAGAAGCAGTGCGGATAATGCCGAAGCTCCTTAACCACAGTGCCTTCCAAGATAATCTCTACTACATCAAAGGAAAGCACCGGTATGCAGCTCATCAGCCCCGCACATTGGAGGTAATACTCAGCACAACGATATATTTTTCTTTGCTTCGCCAACGTCACGGCCTCTGCCGGTCTGCCGAACCTGGTAGAAACGCGTGTTTTGACCTCTATAAAGCTATATACGCTTTGTTTACATGCAATAATATCGATTTCACCAAAACGGTGGCAGCGAAAATTTCTGGCTAAAATAGTATAGCCATTTCCTTGCAGATAACGGCAGGCAAGGTCTTCGCCGTATTTTCCCAGGTCAATCCTCGACCGGGTATTCATAATTATCAAGCTGAGGTGCAAACAGAATATTTTCTTCTGCTGCCACAGGTGCAAGCTGCATGCTCTTCACCGGCTCATAGCTGCGACGATGCCAGCGTGTTGCACCCTGCTCTGCCAAAGCCTGCATATGCGCTGCGCTACCATAGCCCTTGTTATGCGCAAAGCCGTAGGCAGGATAAACCTCGTCCAGACGCTCCATGATGCGGTCACGAGTTACCTTAGCGATAATCGAAGCCGCGGCAATAGAAACGCTCAGCGCATCGCCATGAATAATGGATTTTACTTCGATATCAGGCAGACGCAGCGGCATAGCGTCAATGAGCGCAGTCTGCGGCTTGCAGTGCAGGTTTTCGATAACCTGAGCCATGCCCTGCTGCGTAGCAGCGTAGATGTTCAGCTCATCAATATTGCTGACGCTGACGATGTTCACCTCAATATCGAGCGCCTTAGCCATGATTTCTTCGTAAAGCAGGTCACGCTTAGCTGCGGAAAGCTGCTTGGAATCGTTCAGGCCATTGATAAAAACGTCCTGCGGCAGAATTACCGCAGCAATAACGAGCGGTCCGGACAGCGGGCCGCGGCCGGCCTCATCCACGCCGGCAATAAGCTGCTGACCTGCAGCGTAGCATTCGCGCTCAAAGGCCTGCATTTCGTAGAACTTCTTCTTGGCTGCCTGAAGCTTCTCCTGCCGCTTGTAATAGGATGCTACAAGCTTCTGCACGCCGCTGCGCTCATCCTGCGCCAGCTCTGCAAGCTGCTGCTCTGTCGGCTCACCGGCGAGCAGTTCCTTTACTTCTGCTATCTTCATAAATATCTACCTCCTTTATTTAAGAAACAAAAAGCTATATTATCCGCAGCTAATTTCCTAGTATAAACGTTTAGACAAAAATGACCGCTGTACAGCGGTC
>JAIHZV010000317.1 GCA_022718015.1 Phascolarctobacterium sp.
CATTGAGACAAGCACGTTTCTTGCGCCCTGCTCCTGAAGCTTCTTTGCATATTTTATCACATCGTCCTTGTCTGTAATCTCAACCCCGAATATCTCACCAAGTTCATGATTGTTTGGCTTGATCAGAAATGGATGATACTGTAATACATTCACCAGAAGATCTTTTGTTGCGTCTACCACAATTTTCAGATCCTTATTCTGTAAATGTTTCATAATGTCCATGTACATCGAACCCGGCATAACATCCGGAATGCTTCCGGCAAGTACAAGGATATCGCCGTCTGACAGCGTATCAAGCTTTTCATAAAGCTTTTTAATATCCATCTCTGCGATTGCCGGTCCCTGTCCGTTGATCTCCGTCTCTTCCCTGGAACGGAGCTTTACATTAATTCTGGAAATCCCCTTTTCCACGCTGATAAAATCGGTGCGGACTCCTTTTTCCTCTAACAGTTCCTGTATTCTGTTTCCTGTGAACCCGGCCAGAAAGCCAAGCGCTGTATTCTCAAAGCCGAGATTCTTTAAAACCATGGAAACATTGATTCCTTTTCCTCCCGGAAAAATAATCTCATCCGTTGTACGGTTTACGATTCCGCAGGTAAAATCATCTACAGAAACGATATAATCCAGCGATGGGTTAAAAGTTACGGTATAAATCAAAGCACAATCACCTCCGTGTGCGGCTTATAGGGCTTGATGTTCAACTCCTCCTGCGCAGCCGTAATAATCACAGCCTTGGACAAGGGGCTGAAGGAAACATTCGATAACGCCTCGAACTTGCTGGCATCCGCCAAAACGTAGCACTTATGACAATGCTCCATCGCTGCTTTTTTATTCATAGCCTCCTCGATATCAGGAGTCGTAAAGCCCTCCTCCACCGTAATGCCGTTCGTGCCGAAAAAGCCCTTGCTGAAGTGGTAATGCTGAATGGAAGCAACAGCCTCCGTACCGATTACCGCGTCCGTCGTCGCCTTCACGCGACCGGCAAGCAGCAGCGTCTGCAGACCGCGCTGCGCCAGCTTCTGCGCCAGCGTAATGCCGTTCGTCACATAAACAGCGTTCTTCTCCGTGAGATAGGACGCTAGCTGCTCTGTCGTCGAGCCGGCATCAAGAAAAATAAAGTCGTTGGGGCGTACCAGCGTCGCTGCATAGGCTGCAATCGTGCGCTTGTCTTCAATATTACGACTGTATTTCTCCTGCATATTGCGCTCCTGCACAGGCTCCAGCTGACGCACAGCCGTAGCACCGCCATGCACCTTGCGCACCTTGCCTAAGCGGTCCAGCTGCACCAAATCACGGCGAATAGTGGATTCCGAGGTTTCCAGAACCTTTGCCAGCTCCGGCACCGTCGCCGCACCGTCACGCTTCACAATGCGGATAATTTCTTCAAATCTTTCTTGTGTTAACA
>JAIHZV010000001.1 GCA_022718015.1 Phascolarctobacterium sp.
GTCTACTGATTCGTCTACTCGTCTACTGATTCGTCTACTCGTCTACTGATTCGTCTACTCGTCTACTGATTCGTCTACTCGTCTACTGATTCGTCTACCAGATTACGATTCATTTTATTCTTAAATTTCCTAATTCTCCATCTTCTAATACATATGTAATTTGCCTGCCTCTACGCACCTTTTTGATAAGTTGTTCATCAATCAACCTATTTAATGCTTTAACAGCTCCAGATTTACTTGTCAATTTAGTACTAGTTATAACCTGCTGTGCTGTTATAAACCCATTTGTTTTTATATAATTATAAATTATTTTATCAGTATCTATTTTGAAATCAATTTGTTCATCAACAGTTAAGTCTATTTGTTCTGGTGGAATACTAAAGCGTTCATTGATACTATAACGACGCCATCTGCCATTCCCATCAAATATAAGTATATTTTTATGAACTAATTCTAAAAGCATGCGTCCTACTTCTATGCTGGTCAGTCCAAGGATGGCTTGTAATCGACTATTAGTCACATACCTCTCCAAATACGCAGTCCCTAGAATAATTTGCCCACACCTTTCTAATTTTTCATATACCCATCCAAATTTGTTTTGCAAGTACTCTGTACATTCTTTTGGCATTAAAGAAATCTTCCATAACTTTAATTCAACCTGATTCAAATCTTCATTTTCTTGTAAATCTGGTTTTCTCCACTTTTCTTCTCCCCACGCCTGTAAAATTGTTGGAAATCCAGACCCCAAATTATCACCATAGCCTATCATTCTAAACATTGTTTGCAACCGTGGATTTCTTGCCATAGAATGTCCACCTTCGTATATTCTTTGAACAGACAATTTTAAATTACCAGGATTAGAAAATTCAAATCCCATATCTGTTTTCACGACTTTCAGTAAACCATTAACCATATAATCACTATGTATTACCATATTAATCACAGCTTCACGAATTGCTTTACGGACTGGTGTATCATCAACTCTAATTAAACCTTTCAATTTAAATGGCTGTCTAATGCCAAATACTAATTTAGGCATAACTATTCTTACAAAATTATATAAATTGTTTTCCCACCTTCCATCATACGTAATTCTATCACTCCAACGACTTCCTGGAACCAAATTACTTTTATCAATATAATCCATGCGAATATTATCAAAACGATCAATAATCGAGCTTCCCTTACCAAACATCAATAATCCAGCTGTTGTAAGCCACTTATCGCCTGTTTCTCTATCCAAAGAATAACATTTCATTTTTTCCAAAAATAACACATCATCTAGTCCATTCCATACATGTTCAGGATTTCTATTTTGAAATTCAATTCGATAGGAATGTAATGAATTCATATCTATATCATCTACTGTAAATCCTCTTAATAAACTTCCATCATTGCCAGAATCATTAGCATCTCTAATCATAGCCTTAACTTCATCTTCTGTACAATGATAATCGCCTTCATGATTACGCTTAAAAGTCCCCTTGTAAGGATTTTCATTAATATATACAGGGCGATACTTATACTCAGCACGAGGTATTTTTATCCAAATTATATCTGCATTATTAACATTACATATTCCAATATCAGAATCCATTAAAAGATTACTACTAACTTTAGAGCTATTAATAGTATTCCAAAATTCGATTATTCGTTGTTGTGGATTTTGAATTGAAACAAAGTTAAATCGTTTATTAAAATCAATTTCTTTTAATTTTTCTTCAACGCCTAATAAGATAATCCCTCCATCAGTATTAGCAAAAGATGAATACGTTTCCCATACAGCTTTAGGTAATTGATTCTCCGCTTTTTTACATTCTAAATTTATATGTTCTCCATATTTCAGAAGTTCTATAATTTCTTTGGCATCCATTATATAATCCCTCCATAATTCTATGCTTATATAGCTACCTTCTTCTCCTCAGCACCTGTTTCTCCCACGTTTTCACCGTCTGCTCCTGTAAAAATATTTTGAGCGGCTGCAAATTTTGCTCTTCATCCCACGCTTCCAGCGCCTCAAAGTACGCCTTTCTATCCTCCTGATGAATAACAATCGGCGGATGGCTATGCAGCACCAGCAAATAATTCATCACTAACCGACCTGTTCGTCCGTTGCCATCGGCAAAGGGATGGATATTCTCAAACTTTGCATGAAAAAAAGCAGCAGCCGTCAGCGCATTTTTATCGTCTATGTCGTTGATATCTTCTATTAACTCCCGCATTTCGTCCGGCACATCCTCCGGCCAGGCTCCTGTTTCATTCTTACCTGTTACGTAATCACCCTTTTTATATTCCCCCGGACGTTCGCCCTTTTTCCAACGTAGCGGGTCATAGGTGTTCAGCGTCAGGCGCTTTTGTATTTCCTTTATCAACTCTTCATTGACAGGCTGGCGCCTTTCAAAGGCTTCAAAAAAATATTCATTGGCCAGCTTTGCATTGCGAATTTCAAACAAGGTGCGAATATCTCCCGTATAGCTCGTCACACCATCATGCTCAAAAATTTCTCTTGTATCGTGATAAGTAACCTTAGGATTTTCGATATTGCCCGAATTATAGGCAAAGGAAATCACATGACCGTTGAACGCTTCTTCCAAATCTGCGTCCGTCTGAATATTTTTCGCCTGCCACCAGGCAACAATCTGCTCGTACATTGCGCACCTCCGACTAAATTTACTTCTCTATAATGATATTATACCATATCTACACGAGCATGATTATCCTATCCAAAATTACAAAAAGCACTTGACTTCAAGCTAGTGTTTGTGGACAACGTAAAAGAACTATCGCCTTGAGTACTGCCCAAAGCAATACTCTGCGATAGTTCTTTTTCTATTTCCGCGTCAGTAGCCACCGCCACCGCCGCCATGATCATCATCACTGCAATTGTCGCTTACGCTGCCGTCGTCGCTAGAGCTGCTTCTGTCATTCTTCGGCTTCGGCACTGCTGCTACCGTAGTATGGGTATAAATATCGTCTTCATGCACCAGCTTGAAGGTTTCCTTATTCAGGTAAGCATCTGCCGCCACCTCGTTGCGTACATTGCTCATGCTGCTCATCAGCATGCCGCGATATACGTAGGCGATAATGCCGCCGCCAGCCAGGCCGATAATCAATGCCAGCCAGTTGAATTCCTCCTCAGGCTCCCAGGGCTCGCCGTTAGCTTCATAATAGCTCATGAGCTCGCCGCCCTTTTGTGCGTAGGTGATATACGCTCCGGCATAATCATTGTTCTTCAGCTTAGCTACCATAGGCTTGCTCATGTATTCTACACCAGCATTACCTTTAACAACCTCTTTCAGCTTTTTGTCAGTGCTGATATACCATTTGCGTTTGTCGATAACCTGCAAAAGCACCATATTGCCGTTGGCACCGTCATTATAAACATCATCAATCAGCTTGTTGGCATATTTGCCGGGTTCCTCATTGTTGATGGTTTTCATGACTACAACGCCCATACGGATACCATGCTCCTGCTCCTGTCTACGCAGCTCTGTGAGCACCTCACGCTTCTGCTGCGGAGTCAGTACATTAGCATTATCTACCAGGCTCGGCGCTGCTGCCAAACCGACGCTTGCCAGCATCAGGGCTGCCAGCATGGTCAAGATTACAAATAACTTTCTCATAATGGCACCTCCCTACATCACGAACCAGGCGATAAGATAAACCAAAATCGCACCAATGAGGAAGGAAATCAGCGTATAGTTGCGCAGCTTGCCGTAATCAATCGGCAGACTGCCGACGAACTTGCCGGTCTGACCGTTCATCATAAAGGTGTAGGGCTTATCTTCAAAACGAGTTGTTAAAATCCACACCGGCACCATTGCATAGTGTACATCGTTCTCTTCCTTGATAACCGCAAGGTCATTATTGGCGCTGACCGAGGTATAACCGGTAACGGTGTTTTCCAGACAAGATTCCGCACTTTTTACTACGCGCGCGTCTGCACGGCTTACGGCTGCTTCCGCATCAACATCATACTTATCTGCCAGATAACCAGCTAAATAAGAGGTGCTGAAGGGAACCATTTCCTTGTAATCAAACGGCTCAATGCTTTCCATGAACTGGTCGTCCATCTTCTCGCTGCCGTCTACAGGAATACGCTCAAAGGACATTGTGCCTTCACGAACGCAGTTATAGTGCAATGTAGTCGTAATAATCTCGTCATCCGTTTCATAAACGGAATCACTGCGGCCTTCAAAGCTGCCGCTCGCATTAACCGAGGAATCGAACAGCCAGAACGGTACATACATCGCCTGGATATCCTCCACACGGTTGTTAGCAGTAAAAGCATCAGGCAAAAGCTTCTTGCCCTTATAGAATTCCTTGAGCGCAGCTACAGCCTGCTCCTTGGTTTTCTTGAACGGAATTACGAAGTCCGGCTTCAGCATATTGTCGAAGCGGCTCGGAAGCATCGTCGGGTTGCCGCAGTAGCAGCACTCTGTCGCCATGGTGTTTTCGTCGCATACGATTTCGGCACCGCAGCTGGAGCAGGTGAACGCCTTCATCATTTCAGCTTCTTCCTTCTCCCATTCGCTGCCTGCGTTAGCGGTATCCCACTTGGCTTCCTTAGCTGCCTGCGCCTTCGCTGCAGCAGCCTCCTTCGCTGCATATAACTCCTCTACTGCCTTGATTTCCAGTTCCGTACCGCAATATTCGCACGTCACCTTATCATGCCCGGGCAGGAATGTTAAAGGAGCATTACAATTTGGGCACTGATAGTTTACAGAGGTTGCAGCCATAATATCACCTCGATATTCTGTAGCTTAGCAGGCTCACTGCCCTCTCAGCCGAGAGCAGCAGTGCCGCCTGCCAGCTTTACACTTCGTCACCCAGAACATCTCTGTTCTCCCCCTGCATAGGGGCCTTCATCGTGCCTCACACGATAGCCGGGGCTTATTGTTTATCGTTGTCGTCGAAAATATCGCCGCACTCAGGGCAGAACTTCGGCGGATTATGCGGATCATCAGGTACCCAGCCGCACTTATCGCACTTGAAAACAGGTGCGCCCTCAGGCTTCTTCGCACCGCAGTTAGCGCAAAATCTGCCTTGGTTTACAGTGCCGCAGCTGCAGGTCCAGCCTGCCTGCTCCTCCGGCTTCGGTGCGCCGCACTCAGCGCAGAATTTGCCGGTGTTGCCGCTGTGACCGCAAGCGCAGGTCCAGCCTGCTTCTGCTGCCTTCGGCTCAGGCTTCTTCGCACCGCATTCAGCACAGAATTTGCCGGTGTTGCCGGCATGACCGCAGCTGCAGGTCCAGCCTGCTTCAGCTGCTTGCGGAGCCGGAGCAGCTGCCGGAGCTGCCGCGCCCATTGCTGCGCCACCCATCGGTGCGCCAGGCTGCTGCATGCCAGGCTGAGCATAGCCGCCCTGTGGCGGATAGCCGGGCTGAGCGTAGCCTTGCGGCGGCTGCATAGCCATCTGCTGGTTCAGAGCGTTCATCATATTGCCGCCCTGAGCACCTGCCATACCCATGCCCATGAAGCCCATCATCGCGCCGCCCTCGTTGCCGGCAGCAGTCTGCATAGCAGTACCGGTTGCGCCGGTCATGAAGGCCATGCGTGCATTCGGATTAGAGAGAGCCTGCAGATCGCGAATGTATTTTTCGTCCTCTTCGCTCGCTTTAACGCTGCTTACGCCGAAGGAAATAACCTCTACGCCACGCAGCTCGCGCCATTTCTTGCTCAGCACGTCATTGAGTGCATCGCCGATTTCCTGTGCATGACCAGGCAGTGCACTGTAGCGCACGCCCTTTTCACTCATCATGCCAAAGGCTTGGTTCAGGCCGGTCAACAGCTCAGTTTTCAGCTGGCCGTCAATCTCGCTGCGCTGATATTCGTCGCTTACGTTGCCGCAAACATTGGTATAGAACAAAATCGGATTGGTAATCTTGTAGCTGTACTCGCCAAAGCAGCGGATAGGGATATCCATATCCAGACCGATGCGCTGGTCAACAACACGAAAGGGAATCGGGCTGGCAGTGCCATATTTGTTGCCGATGATTTCCTTCGTATTGAAGAAGTACACGCGCTGATCCTTGCCAGGATCGCCGCCATAGGTGAAACGCTTGCCGATCTGAGCAAAGACATTCTTAACACTCTGCATATTCAGGCCATCTGCCATGATGGACGGCTCAGAAGAGGTATCATAAGTATATTCGCCCGGCTCGGAGCAAAGCTCTACAACCTTGCCGTTTTCTACGATAATCATGCACTGACCTTCGTTGATGGCAATAGTGGAGCCGTTGCTGATGATGTTATCCTCTGCCGTAGTGTTGGAGCTGCGTCCTTGGCTGGAGGTACGCTTCATGCCCTTGGCAACCAGAACATCCGGCTTCATGCTTTCACAGTAAATAAACTCTTTCCATTGATCGCCCAGTACGCCGCCAGCTGCGCCTAAAGCTGCTTTAATCAAACCCATAATACAACCTCCTTTGTATTACAAAAAATTTTTTAAGCTTCCCTGCGTCTATCGCAGGTGTTGATTTAATCGACTGCGTTTTTATTTTAGCAAACATCATATGCTTTTTCAAATTCATTTTTGCTAAATTCGCCTAAAGCAGTTTACTAATCGCCGATTATGTTATACACTAGGGTTATACGAAAACTACATCTCGTCTTCTGCAGCTTTAGTTTAACAAAAATCCTGCCATCTGACACTACCCCAAAGGTTAATTTTGGATAGGATAGGCAATTTTTTTTGCTGCACCAGCACTTTTTACCGGAGGTTTTCACTTATGAAGCGTATTTTTATCCTGCTGCTCAGCCTGTGCGTTCTGCTTCTGGCAGGCTGCGGCTCTGACAAGAGTCTTAATCCTGATAAGCCGGTTTCCGTCACCATCTGGCATGTGTACGGCAACCAGACTAATTCGCCCTTCAACGATCTGATTGATAAGTTCAACGCCAGCGAAGGCAAAAAGCAAGGCGTTATTGTCAAGGTGGAATCCGTCAGCAGCTCCAACGTCATCGACAAGGCACTCTACGCCTCTGCCAAGGGCGCTCCCGGCTCTGCACCGCTGCCGAATATGTTCACGGCCTATCCGCGCGTCATAGATAATCTCGAGGACAAGCTGCTCGACTGGAACGATTATCTCACGCAGGACGACTTAAAGATTTATAAGCCGGAATTTCTCGCTGAGGGCTATAAGGGCAAAAAGCTTTATATGCTGCCCATCGCCAAATCCACCGAGCTGCTCTTTTTGAACCAAACCTTCTTCGACCGCTTTGCCGCGGAAAATAATATCAATCCTGCTGACCTCGGCGATTACGACAAGCTTTTCGCTATCTGCCGCCAATATTACAAATGGAGCGGCGGTAAAAATATGTTCCAGCTGGATGATTTCTACAATTATTATCTAACGAGCATGGAGTCCCTCGGTGACCCGCTCATCAAGAACGGCAAGCCCGACCTGACCTGCCCCGCCTTCAAGCGTGTCTTCCGCGCAGCAGCGCAGACAGCCATCGCCGGCGTCCTGGGTATTGAAAAGGGCTATGCTACGGACGGCTGGAAAACAGGCGCCTTAATCAGCAACGTCGGCTCCACCGCCGCCATCATGTATATGTGTGATTACGTAACCCATCCCGACAATACACGCGAGGATATCATCACCAACTACTATCCTAACCCTGTCTTCAGCGGTGGCAAGGTGAAGCTGCTGCAGCGCGGTGTCGGACTTTTGGCTATCAAAAGCAAGGATGAACGTCAAAACCTTGCCTGCGCAGTCTTTGCCAAATGGCTGGCACAAAAGGATAAAAATATTTACTTCGCTGTGCACGCAGGCTATCTGCCCTCGAACGGTGAAGCGCTGACCGAAGTGCTTGCCCATCCGGATATGGTGCATAACGCCAAATATCAGAAGCTTTATACCTGCATGCAGCAGGTTTACAGCAAAGGCAGCTTCCTGCACCTGCCGCATTACCCCAACGCCGGGGAAACGCAGCGCAGCCTGGAATATGGCAGCAAGAACATCCTGCGTCAGGCACACCGGCAATATCTTGCCGAGGTACAGGCAGGCGCAGAGCCGCAGGCTGTTCTCGACCGTTTAGTAGAAGAAAGCTACCAGAAGCTTTTGACCTATAAATAAGCCTGCAGAAAGGAGAGCCTATGCCGCAACGCTTAAAGTTTTTCCTGCACAACAGAAAACAAATCTGGCAGTCCCGACGCTCTCTGCGCAGCCGCTTCGTCTACTATCTGGCCTCGTTGTTTTTGGTCGGCGTCACCTCGCTGCTGCTCCTGCTCAACGCTATTGGCGTTCTGCAGCCGCTTAATTATGACCTGGAGCGCTTTATGAACTACGAGCTAGACGCTCATACTAACGACATCAAGCGTCAGCTGGACAGCCTCGCAGCGCACAACACGGACCTGTCGCAGCAGCTGGCAAATGAAATTGAGCAGACGATGTACATGTTCGGCCTAGGCACGGACTTCGCCAAGCTCAACGATAATCCACAGGTGCTCTCGGCCATCCAGGAGCGCAGCTACAATGTGCTCACCTCCAAAATGCAACAATCGCCCTGCAGCGGTGTGCTTTACCTCGTTGATGCCAGCATCAACACCAAGATGCCAACCAAAACCTATAACGGCATGTTTTTGAAATACACCAACATTCATTCCGAAAACACACTGTTCAACGAAATCTGTATGTTCCGCGGCAGCTCTGAGCTGGCGCGTCAGAAAAACATCAGCCTCTACAGCACCTGGCAGCTGGAGCTGGACACCAACGCCTTCCCGCAGACCACTCAGCTGCTGCAGGGAGAGCCTGATTCGCCCGACTTTTTGCTCACCGACGTTGCCCGTCTGCGTGAAAGCTGGGAGCGCTCACGCCTTTTCGTTATGCCGATTATCAGCAGCAGCGGCAAAGCCATCGGCCTGTGCGGCTTTGAAATCAGCAGCGTTTATTTCCAGCAGCGCACCCGCAACGCCGATTATAAGGGCTATCCGCTTATCACTGCTATTCTCGACAAAAAAAATGACACACAATATTCCGGACAGCTCTCCAGCTCGGCCTGGCAGAGCGATGCCCTGCTGAATTTCAGCAAGGACAAGGACTATGTTTATTTTACCTCTGGCAGCAATAGCTTCATAGGCAAGATGCAATCACTCGACATCGGCGGCACGGAGCACCAGATTGCCGTCCTGCTGCCGCGTGAAAGCTATGACGCACTGCTGGCGCAGGCACGCTGGCGCTTAGCACTGCTGCTGAGCTTCCTGCTCGTGCTCTCTATCGGTTCCTGCTACTTCCTCAGCAAAAAATATGTGGAGCCGATTATCAGCGACCTGCAGCAGCTGCAAAGCAATCCTGATGCCACGCCCCAGTCAAATCTGCTGGAGATAAACCAATTTTTCGACTTCCTGCAAAGCAAATCGCAGCAGCAGGAGGAAAAGCTGCGCCAGCTCAGCAAGGAGCGCAACGCCGTCCAACAGCAATACGGACTGGCAGCCACACGCCTTAAGGATGCGCAAAGCAGACAGCAGGCGATTGCCGAGCAGTACAAGGCGCTCGAGGAGCAGCTGCATACCCTCAAGAGCGAAATGGAGCAGGCACGCCAGCAGATGGCGCAGGCGCTTCAGGAAAAGGAGCAGGCGCAGCAGCAGTTCAACTTCGCCCAGACCGCGCTCGACAAGGTGGTAGCGAAGAAGCTGCAAATCATCGACCACGACAGCTACAAAATGTTTATCGACAGCCTCTCTACGCTCACCACGAAGGAAAAAGAAATTTTCGACCTGTATACGCAGGGACTGTCTACCAAGGATATCATCGCCCAGCAGCAAATCAGCGAAAACACGCTGAAATACCATAACAAAAATATCTACAGCAAGCTTGGCGTAAAATCACGCAAGGAGCTACTTCAGTATATTGAGCTGATGCGCAACACAAGATAAAACAATAAGGGACTGACGCCCACGCGCCAGTCCCTCTTTCTTTGCCCTTATTTAATTGTAATTCTGCCATCGCCATAGGCGTTTGCATATTTATCGCTGATTTTCGCATTGAGATGGTTCTGGATATATTCCATAATCGCGTCTGCATCAGAAATCTTCGCATCCTGCAGCAGCTTCGCGCCCTTGAACATCGTCATGCCATCACCGGCAGACTTCAGGATATAGCCGTTGCCGCCCACGCTATAGATTTTATTAACATCAAGCGGCTTGCCATCTACCATAACATCCACAACGCGTCTTGCACCGGCAACCTTAACGAAATTGCCCTTCTCGTCCAGCATAACGCTTGACGGTACAGAGCTGTCAATAGTATAGCTCAGGCCTGCCACCTGCATAAAGCCGCCGCTTTCCTCAGGATAGCTCATCGCGCCCATCTCCAGTGCATCCAGCACCTGCTGACCGCTGGCCTCCAAAACCGTGCACATATTGCCAAACGGGAAGGCCTCGAGAATATCGTTGTAGGTCAGCACGCCGGCCTGCAGCTCGTTGCGGATGCTGCCGCCGTTCACCAGGACGATATCGCAATCCAGCACAGCCTTATACGCATCGGCTACGAAATCACCCAAAGCACAGCCATGGTTGCGCACAATGCGTTCGCCGGTCTTAGGATCGTTGCTGTGCACCTGCACCAGCGCTTCACCTACCGGCTGCGCCAGCAGCGGTGCATAAATGTCCATTTCCCGGGCAATAACCTTCTGCACCTCGGCATCCTTGCCGTTCGCAGCCGTAATCAGCTTCGTCTCCAGCTTGCCTGCCGGTGTAATCACCAGCTGTCCGACAGTCTTCAGCTTAGTGCCTGTCTGCGCCAGCAAAACGTCCTTGCCCTTTTTGTTCTGCACCACACGTTCATATCTTTCATGCGAATGACCGTCAATGATGCCGTCTACGCCGGTCGTGTGCTTGGCGATATTTTCACTGCTCCACTGCGGCGTCGTGCCGTCCATGCCCAGATGCCCAACTATGAAGACATAATCTGCGCCCTGCTTGCGGGCAGCGTTGATATTTTTCTGCAGCTGCTTATAAAGCTTCTTGCCGCTCGTATCCTCGCAGAAGCTGTAAATATATTTTCCCTGAGCATCTTGGAAAAAAGTCGGCGTCGAAGTCGTCAAGGCCTCAGGCGTCGTTGCACCGACGAAGGCCACCTTCTTATCCTCAAACTCCATCAGCTTATAGCCGGGCAGCACCTGCTTTTTCGTGCGCAAATCCATAAAGTTCGCGCTATAATAGCCTGCCTGCTGCTGCGGCACCAGCTCCAGAAAGCGTGCCATGCCATAATCAAATTCATGGTTGCCGGGAATGCAGAAGTCATAGCCTACTGCGTTCATAATGTTCACTACGGCCTCGCCTGTCGACAGCTTGCCCAGCGGAGCGCCCTGAATCGCATCGCCTGCATCCACCAGCGCCACGTTCGGCGTCTGTGCCAGCGCATCCTTTTTCAGCTGCGCCAGACCGGCAAAGCCAATGTTATCATTCACGCCGCAGTGAATGTCATTCGTATGCAAAATCACAATATCATGCTCCAGCGCCCAAGCCAGCAGCGGAGCGGAAAGCGTCATCGCTGTCGTAACTAAGAGCAGCGAGGTTTTCTTCCAGAAATTTTTCATAGTTTCACATCCTTTCATCTATGCCATCAGCCTGCAGCTTTTTACACAATGATTGCAGCGCTGCGCGCAGCTCCTTTTCCTGCTCCGCGGTCAGCTCCGCCGTAAACACTGCCTGACTGTCCATTTCCAGCTCCAGACTGAGCTCATCAGCATCAAGCGCCACGCAGCCGTCGTCAGGCTGCTTCGGCTCCACGATATCCCAAGCAAGCAGGTTCACTACCTTCTCCAGCTGGTCAATCTCGGCACTCTCTTTGCGCGTCACCAGAGCACCCTCCAGCTCACAGCGCTCGCCCTGCCCGCTGTCCAGGAAATTACAGCACACCCTTCTGTCGCCCTTGCTATCACGATAAACGTAGAAGCTGAAGCTGTAATCATAGCACATAGCGCTTTTACTATAGTTCAGGCTCCTCCAGTCCATAGGTACGCTGCCGCCTGCCTCCGCCTGCGCTGCAGGAACAGCAAGCAGCAGTAAGGCAGCCGCTAAACTCAAAAGCATAGTTTTCATCATCTGCACCGCCTTTGCTCTTTTCTCAGCCTACCGCATCATTGCTCGTCAGCAGTCTTACCTCGCCATCAGGCGCAAGGCTGTATACATCCCACAAGCCTCTGTCTACGAGATAGGTCATCAATAATTCGCCGCCACGATACACCTCCACGCTGGTATAACCAGCACCGCTAGGCATATAGTCCTTCAGAATCCGGCTATGCTTGTCAGCATCATGGCCATACTTAAAGGTTAAATCAGCAGCACGTAAATCAAGGCCAACCATTTCCACGTTCAAATGCTGCAGATAAACTAAAGTCATGCGCTCGCTGGCACCGATATAGCTCTGCACTGCGGTGTACTTGCCGCCGATATCAGGATTGCTCACCTTCGTATCGCCAAGCTCCCGTGCATCAATCGTCGGCAGCAGCTCCACATTATTGTCGTCCAGACGCACCTCAGCTAAAAGCGTGCCATGGGGAAAGAGAAACTCCTGCACCTTGCCGTCACGATGAAGCTCGTAATTTTCCAGCGTCAGAGTGCTATGCTCATATTTTCCTGCACCAGCCAGACGCAGGTCATTGTCACTGCTGCTCTCATACACGGTTACATCAATAAAATTACCATTCTGCGTCCTAAACAGCGTCAGCATGCCGTTGTCCCTGCCCTGCGCATCTGTACGCATATAGCAGCAGGAGCCATACTCCTGCTCAAAGGCCAAGCAGCTCGCACTAAAAGCAAGCAGCACACAGGCCAGAAGTAATCTAAAGATTTTTTTCATGTCCTTCCACCTCTTTTACGCTTCTATCACTAGCCTGCCTTCGACCTCTCTATGCATATGCTGATGTGTTGTAAAATATTCCTCAATCACTTCGCGATAAGATGTCGCTACAATCCTGAAGCCGCCGTTGTCCATAACCTCATCCAGCGTAACATCCAGGAATTCTGCAAGATTGCTGAAATGGTATTTCGAAAGCGCCAGCTTATAGATTTTCTCCGGCTCCAGCGGCCTGCCGTTAAAAAGCAGCTTCTTAAACTGCTGCAGGCTGCGGCTCCACACCACCTCAAAGCCAGAGGATAATTGATAAAACTCCGTATGGGCGCCGCTAAAAGCCTCCTCGCGTAAAAAGCGCCGCAGCATCCGCTCCACCTGCGCTCCCGTCACCTTTATCATATAGGTGGCTTCGTCGAAGGGGAAGCACTCGCTGAAATCAGCATAATGCACCACCGGTCCCAACGCCTTGCTGCGGATAGCCCCGGAGCCCATGAACGCCATATCCACGCCCAAGCTTTCGCATAATGCATCGGCAGAAAGATTGCCTAACGGTGTTTCCTGCGTCCGCAGCGGATGCTCCAATCGCTGCGTAAAGCGCGTCACGATGCGGTTATACTTTTTATCGGTAACCTCTTTATACTGCAAAATAAAGTTATAAATCTCTTCATCCAACGGACAGGTTTCGTCATTGATGGGGATAGTACGCCAGGTGTAGCTGTCCACAGCGTTTCTGTCTGTATCCACCATAATGTCGAAGCGGCCGATCTGGTCTGTACCCGTACCAGCCTGCACAATCAGAATATCGTTAACCTCCGCAGGCTCCGTCGGCAGCGTGTGCGAATGACCGCCGATGATAACGTCCACACCCCACGCAGGATCCAGAATCGCTGCCAGCTCCTTGTCCTCCTCAAAGCCGATATGCGTCAGCAGAATCGTGAAATCTATATCAATCGCATTATAAGCATTGCAGATGCGGCCAACCTCCTCTGCCGCCTCGCCGATATCAATGAAGGAACCGATATATTCCTCCATCCGCGTATGTGCAAGCACCTCCTGCGTAATGACGCCGATAAAAAGAATCTTCATCCCGTCAAGCTCGGCAATATAATGTGATTCAAACATTCTTCTATGGTTCGTGCGGATATAAAAGTTGGCGTTGATAATTGGGAAGTTTGCGCATTTCTCCAAAAAAAGCAGGTGCGCAATGCCATAATCAACCTCATGATTGCCAATAGTCGCTACATCAGGGCCGAGCAGATTCATAATCTCGATAGTAGAAACGCCTCTGAACTCCGAATCAATGACCGAACCACGAAACATATCCCCGGCAATCGCATAGAGCATATTTTTTTCTTCTGCTCTCACCTTATTGACATAGCCGCTCAGTCTAGCCACACCGCCAACGAGCTTGCTGTCAATTTTTTCCGCGAAAAAATCTCCATGCATATCATTAGAGTGCAGCAGTGTCAGCTTCTTTAAATTTTTCATGCTGCCACCCCTCTCTAGCTGCTGCCGCTTTACTTATACGCCAAGCGGCTATTATTCATCTCAAGCCCACGGGTCCTCAGCCGCCGGAGTGCGGATACCGCTCAAAAGTCCCTTATGATCCCACAGGAACCATTCGCCGGTCGAAGCCTTCTGGCGCAGAGTCATCGGTCTGGGGCTGTCTGCTCCGCCGCAGGCGATCAGGAAGCGTGCATAGCCCTGCTCCTGATAGGTGTAAGCATTCGTCTGTACATTCACGGTATAGGGCTGCGCAGGCGTGTAGTTGTTTTCCGGTGTTGCGCCCTTGAAATAAGAACGCATAAGGTAGGTCTTGCCGCGGAAGCGGTCCTGCAGGAACTGCTTGTCCATGCCGTTGAGCGGACGCGGTCCGCGCAGAGCGTCAAGCATCGCTATAGCCTCTGCCGGATCAGTTTCGTAACGCGCCAGCGCTGCTACGGTATAAGCAGCAACCATCTGTGCATCCTGACCTGGCGCAACCTCTGCAGCCGTCATCGGTAATTTAGTGAAGGTAATGTTTCTGCTATCCATCTTCTGCACCGCCTTTTCTACGCTCTTGTTGATAGTTGTATTGATGCTGGTATTGTTGCTCTTAAAAATTCTGCTTAAATCCATAGCGTCTGCCGTTGCCAGCTGCGCCACGCATAATGCACCACATAATAATAAACATAACTTAGCTTTCATGGCTGCCTCCTATCAACCCCTCCGTCATCGCTTCGCGATGCCACCTCCCCTTGCAGGGGAGACTATCAGGGGAAAATTTTTCGCCGTACTTCCTTAAAATGGGTGTTCCTCATCGTACCAAGCCGTTGCCTGATTGCCCTGCAGCGAGTAAACATAACGCCCATGCTTCTCTACAAGATACGTACCAAGCAGATCGTAGGTCTTCTTATCGCGCACCACAATCTTGTCATAAGCATAATCGCCGCCCTGCGCCACGCCTGCATAAGCACTTGCATCATCTACATAAGACATCTCGAAGTGTTTATTCGAGCGCTGCGACATATCCTCATCATAGAAGACCACGCCGCGCAAAAATGCCAGCGACATCAGCTCATTAAAGGCATCGCCGGTATCCTTATATGCCAGATTATATCTGCCCTCCGGCGGCGGCAGCAAATCCTCCGCGCTGACAGCCGGGCCCATGAGCCACTGCGCACCAATGCCGTTGCCCAGCTCAGTCTCATACGTCAAGCCAGCTAAATCGGCCTGCTGACCATTTTTATCATAAAGCGGATATACGGCGCCATGCATATAATCGTCCACGCGATAGCCGTTCATAACCTGCGCCGGCCCTACGTAATACTTGCTCACAAGCTTACCGTCAATCTCCTGGCTCTCGATTATGCCTGCTGCCATCAGCTGTGAAGGAAGGTCGCCCTCCACACGCCGCTCCACATACATATAGGTGCCGCGAAACGTGTTGTACATTAGCGCATAGCCGCTCACGCCTGCTTCGGCATCAATCAGGTTATATCTGTCCACGCTCATAGCATCTGCCTGCTGGCCTAAGCCTAAGGTCAACACCGCACCTAAGCACGCTCCGGCAATAAATTTCTTCAACATAACAATCCCTCCAAACTTAAATTATCAAATCTCCGACAGCTGCAGGCTGCCGTCCATGCCGCTGATGCTTACGGCAAAGCGGCGCTCACGCCCCAGCTCATCATCAAAGGCAATTGCGTTAGCAGGTACAGCCTCGGTGTCCGCCAGCTGCATAACCAGCGGCGTGTCCGCCATCAGCAGCTCCTGTCTGTAAACAGGCTTCGCATCAAAATGCGCGTTGCCCTGCTCATCAACGCTCAGCAGCGTCAGGCTCAGCACCTTAAAATTACTCAAGGACTTGTCGCTGCGCAGAACAACCTTAACAAACTCAGACGCATTCGGCACCTTCACCATGCCGTACTGCTGCACATCAGCCTGCGCATCCTGAAGCCAGTCCAGCTTGAGATGCTGATAAGCAAGACCTTTAGCGCCCTGCTTATGATAATTCTCCACAGGAATCAGCTCCAGCATAGTCACATCATTCATATATTCATTGCGCAGCTCCTCAAAAGCGTCCTCAGTCATATTCAGCCTCTTAGAAGCGTTCCTGTCATTGCTGCCGCTCGTATTATGGTAATAGGCAAGGCTGCCGTTTTGCGGTGCCGTAAAATAATAATCAAGGCATTCAGGCTCACCGGTCGGCGCAATCTTATAGGCCGCCAGCACGCTGTACGCATCTCCGTCAGTCGCCTGCAGGAACAGCCTGCTGCCGCTCAGTACCTGCAAACGGTTACTCTGCCAGCCCTCGAAGGAGCGCAGCGGTCTGCCATCCACCAGCGTATAGACGGAATAAATATCGCTGCCGTAATAGCCTGCACCCTTGTGCTGCTCCGCACGCCCCAAAACCAGCTCCGGCACACCGTCGCCGTTGAAATCCTTCAGCGTATAGCCAATCATGCTCGCGGAATCACGCTGATAAATTTCGACCATTTCACGGATAACGTTCATTCCCTCATTGACAAGCTTGTCATCCTGTCCCTTCACTGCGTAATCATAGAGTCCGTCCATAACGAGAGCGTAGCTCTGGAGATAGTCGGCTGCTGCCGGCTGCGCCGCCTCCGCCTTCGTTACCCTCGGCAGCTCGGCCTGCTTCTTTTCACCAGTGCCGCAGCCTAAAAGGCTCATGCCCAAGGTCAGTGCCAAAGCACCTGTCATAATTTTTTCCAACATCTTTCTCGCCCTCCTTTTGGTTATTCCACTTCATTTTATGCCTTTATTTTACACGAAAAAAGCCAAAAGCGCCCTACCCCAAGTATTATTTTGGAGTAGGACGCTCGATTTTTTGTGTAAAATAGCTTTGTTAAGCTCACCGCCTCCCATTTACGCAGCAAAAAAGAGCAGCCCCTGTCTCCAGGAACTGCTCTCCCACGTTATCTATCTAAAAAAATCTCTGCCCTTAAAACAGCGGCTTGCTATTGCCACCCTTCGGCTTCTTCTGGTTCTTAATGCGCACGCTAATGATAACCTCGTCACCCTCCAGCGTCTGCTCCATCGCCACAGGAATACCTGCCGTCTTTACGGCATCGACAACCTGCTTGATGCTGTTGAGATAAATGCGCACATCGTTGACAATAACCATACGCTTGCGCTTCTCCTCGCTCTTGCCGTCGAGTAGCTTGTTGATATATTCCTCGGTCTGACGCACGCTGAAGTTTTTCGCTACGATGGTCTCCAAAACCTCCAAGCGTTTCTCATCATCCGGCAGCTTCAACAGCGCACGGGCATGACGCTCACTGAGCTCTGCGTCCATAAGCACCTTGCGCACCGGCGCAGAAAGGCGCAGCAGACGCAGCTTGTTGGCAATCGTGGACTGCTTCTTGCCTACGCGCGCAGCCATAGCCTCCTGCGTGATGTGAAACTGATTCATGAGCTTCTCGTAGCCCTCAGCCTCCTCCAGATAATGCAGGTCCTCGCGCTGCAGGTTCTCGATAAGCGCGATTTCGGCAATCTGCTGGCTGGTATATTCGCTGATAATCACCGGCACCTCGGCCAGCTTCGCCATTTTGGACGCACGCAGACGGCGTTCTCCGGCGATGAGCATATAGCGGCCATCCTCCGCAGGCGACACCAGCAGCGGCTGCAGCACGCCATATTGGGCAATCGAGGCCGACAAATCCTCTAAAGCAGCATCATCAAAGTTTTTGCGCGGCTGATACGGATTCGGAAAGATCGTGTCAATCGGCACCTTGACCACCTTAACCTCGCTCACGGCCTTACGCTCGCCCAGGCCAAAGTCAGTATCTAATACAGAAAATCCATCGTCTACGATCATCACAACTAATCCCCCTATCTGCTCCCTAAGGGCTGTTTCTCCGGCGTACCTGCCTTGCGCGGATACTGCGCCGGCGTCGCCTTTATTTTTGCTATCTTTATTATAGCACGTCCATCATCAAGTCCGGGAAGTTTTACAGGCTCGGCGCTGATTATTTTTCCGCCGAGTATTTTTACAGCTGCCTCGCCCTCTTCGATTTCCTCGGCAAAGCGGCTGCCCTTGAGCGCGATAAACTGACCGCCCTTTTTCGCCAGCGGCAGGCAGTATTCGCTGAGCACGCTCAGACGCGCAACGGCACGCGCCGTCACATAGTCATACTGCTCGCGGTGCTTTTTGCTGCGGCCGGCATCCTCAGCACGCAGATGCTCGCAGCGGATACCCTTCAGCCCCAGCTCATCAATCACCTGCTCCAGAAAGCGCAGACGCTTGCCCAGAGAATCCACCAGCGTCACCTTCAGGGACGGGCAGTAGATTTTCAGCGGCACACCGGGAAAGCCGGCACCGGTGCCCACGTCGACGAGCGTTTTGCCCTGCATGCCGTCCTCGTAAGCCAGCAGGCTGTCGACCATATGCTTGACAGCGACCTCCTCCGGCTCGGTAATCGCAGTCAGGTTCATCACCTTATTTGTTTCCACAAGCAGCTCATAATAACGCGTAAAATGCGCCAGCTGCTCCTCCGTAAAGCTCAGCTGCGCCTCTGCGCCTCTGGCTGCTAAAATCTCGGCAAAGGTCACTCGTCTGTCTCCTTTCGACGTTTAAGCTCCAGCGCAATCATCAGCACGCTGATATCCGCAGGCGATACGCCGCTGATACGCGATGCCTGACCGATGTTCGTCGGACGCACCTTGTCCAGCTTTTCGGCTGCCTCGCTCGAAAGCTCCTTTATCTCATGGTAATCTATATTCTCCGGCAGACGCTTGTTTTCGAGCTTCATGAAGCGCTCCACCTCCTGACGCTGCTTGGTGATATAGCCTTCATATTTGGCAAAAATCTCGGCCTGCTCTGCCACCTGCGGTGCCAGCTCCGGCAGGTCAAAGGCTGCCTGCAGCTTAGCATAAGTGACCTCCTTGCGACGCAGCAAATCCAACAGGCTGGCGCCGCTGCGCAAAGGCGTGGTGCCCAAAGCGGTAAGCTTGGCGTTGTTCTCGGCGCTGGGAGCGATATTGCTTTTGCCCAGCTCGCTGACAGCACGCTCTAAGGAAGAGCGCTTCTTGGTGAAGATGTCATAGCGTCTGTCGTCGACAAGCCCGAGCTGGCGGCCCTTCTCCGTCAGGCGCAGGTCAGCATTGTCCTGACGCAGCAGCAGACGGTATTCGGCACGCGAGGTCATCATACGGTACGGCTCATGCGTGCCCTTGGTAACAAGGTCGTCAATCAGCACGCCGATATACGCCTCATCACGGCGCAACACCAGCGGCTCGCGTCCCTGAATCTTCATCATGGCGTTGATGCCCGCCATCAGGCCCTGCGCTGCCGCCTCCTCATAGCCGCTCGTGCCGTTGGACTGGCCGGCGCTGAACAGGCCGCTGATAGCCTTATGCTCCAGAGAGGGAGCAAGCTGCAGCGGGTCCAGGCAGTCATAGTCAATCGCATAGCCTGCACGCATCATTTTGCAGTGCTCCAGACCGGGAATTGTCTGCATGAACTGCAGCTGGATATGTGCCGGCAGTGCGGAACTCATGCCCTGCACATACATCTCGTTCGTGCTGCGTCCCTCCGGCTCGATGAAGAGCTGGTGTCTGTCCTTGTTGGCAAAGCGCACCAGCTTCGACTCGATGGAAGGGCAGTAGCGTGGGCCGACGCCCTCGATAAGACCGTTGAACATGCCTGATAAGTGCAAATTGTCCCGGATTATTTTATGTGTTGCCTCATTGGTATAGGTAAGGTAGCAGGGAACCTGCTCGCGCGTTTTGATATCGCTGATAAAGGAGAAGTTGCGTACCTCCTCATCGCCATACTGCGGCTCCATCTTGCTGTAGTCCAGGCTGCGAGCGTCGATACGTGCAGGCGTACCCGTCTTGAAGCGCATCAGCTCCACGCCATTCTCTATGAGGGACGCCGACAGCTTCTCGGCGCTGCGCAAACCGTTCGGGCCGCACTCATAGTTGAGCTGGCCGTAGACAATGCGGCCGCGCAGATAGGTACCTGTCGCCAAAATAACGCAGCGAGCCTCAAAGACCTCGCCTGTTTCGGCCTCTACGCCGACAACCTCGCCGTTTTCCACGAGCAGCTTGTCAATCATCAGCTGCTTCAGCTCCAGATTCTCCTGATTCTCGACGATTTTTTTCATCAGCGTGTGATAATACGGCTTATCCTCCTGTCCGCGCAGCGCATGGACTGCATAGCCCTTGCCTGTGTTCAGCAGACGCATCTGGATGCACGCCAAATCCGCACTAATGCCCATCTGTCCGCCTAAGGCGTCCAGCTCACGCACCAGATGGCCCTTTGCCGGACCGCCGATAGACGGGTTGCACGGCATCAGTGCCACATTATCTAAAGAAAGCGTTGCCAGCAGCGTTTTGCCTCCCAGACGTGCCGCAGCCAAGGCTGCCTCCACGCCTGCGTGGCCTGCGCCGACAACAATTACATCAAAGGTATCTGTTATATAGCTCATCATCTAACCCCTTATTTGCCTATGCAGAAACGCGAGAAAATCTCGTTGATGATTTCGTCCTGCACCGTATCGCCGGTAATCTCGCCCAAAAGCTCAATCGCCGTGCGTACATCTATCACTATGCAGTCATAGGGCAGCATATTCTCAGCCGCCTGCGCCGCATCCACCAGCGCCTGCAAGCCCTCACGCAGCAAACGCTCCTGACGCGCGTTCTGAATATACACGCCGTCGCCCAGCGTCCCCTCGCTGCCATATACATAATTCTTGAGCCAGGCCGAAAATTCCTCTATGCCGCTCAAGGTTTTTGCGGAAAGCGTCATCACCTTATCCGCACCAAAGCGCTGTCTGAGCGCCTCGATATCCACCGCCAGCTCCAAATCGCTCTTATTGACGATGATAACGCAGGGCTTGCCCTCTGCCGCCTCCAGGATGGCCTCATCCTCTGCTGTCAGACCGGCGCTGCCGTCGATAACGCAGATAACCAGCTCCGAATCCTGCAGCAGACGGCGGCTCTTCTCCACGCCGATTTTCTCGACGAAATCATCGGTAGAGCGAATGCCTGCCGTATCTGCCAGCACCAGCGGCACGCCGTCCAAAAGCAGCTGCTCCTCGATAACATCGCGCGTTGTGCCTGCGTATTGCGAAACAATAGCGCGCTCCTCACGCAGCAGCGCGTTGAGCAGACTGCTCTTGCCCACGTTCGGCCTGCCGACAATAGCCGTGCGCAGTCCCTCGCGCAGAATCTTGCCTGTATGTGCATGCGCCAGAAGGCCTTCTATCTTGCTCACAGCGCCGCCGATATTCTCCTGCACTGCGCCATAGGTCACGTCCTCGATATCCTCCTCCGGATAATCAATCACGGCCTCCAGATTAACAATGACATTCACGAGCGCCTTGCGAATGCTGCGTAGCTCGCCTGCCAGCTGTCCCTGCTGCTGGCGTGCAGCCAGCTTCAGGCCTGCCTCGCTGCGGGAGCGGATAATATCCATAACCGCCTCGGCCTGCGTCAGGTCAATGCGGCCATTGAGGAAGGCGCGCTTCGTAAACTCGCCCGGCTCCGCCGGTCTTGCGCCTGCCGCATAGGTCAGCTGCAGAAGCTTCTTCAGCGCCTGCACGCCGCCGTGGCATTGCAGCTCCACGACATCCTCAGCCGTATAGGAGCGCGGAGCACGCATATATACTGCCAGCACCTCGTCGACAAGGCTGCCGTCCTGATCATAAACATGTCCATAGACCAGCGTATTGACAGGATAGGCTCCGAGCGGCTTGCCAGAGGCTGCCTTGAAGAGAGCCTCGCCTATAGCCAGCGCCTCACTGCCGCTGATACGGATGATGCCCACCGAGCCCTCGCCCAAGGCTGTCGCCACAGCGCTGATGGTATCCTCCAGAGTAATTGTCTTAGACATAGCCATTCTCCTTTATCTCAATTTAGACAAAAAAGGCTGTCGCAAAGCGTATACAGAAACACTTGCCGCGACAGCCTTAATTTTTTTATTTTCTCAGTTCGATAACCACATGACGGAACGGATCATCGCCCTCGCTCAGCGTCGTAACACGGTTGTCACGCTGCAGAGCCATATGGATGATTTTGCGCTCATGCGGATTCATCGGCTCCAGGGCTACGCGTTCACCGGTACGTTTAACCTTATCTGCCAGTCTTCTAGCCAGACGGGTCAGGGTTTCAATACGGCGGTCGCGGTAATCTTCAACATCAATCACAACACGTACACGCTCGTCGCTGTTCTTGTTGGCAACGAGGTTGGTCAGATATTGCAGGCTGTCCAGAGTCTGGCCATGCTTGCCGATGAGGATGCCCATATCTGCACCGTGCAGGCGCAGGGTTACACTGCCATCGTATTTGTTGATGAATTTTTCCATAACCACTTCAATGCGCATAGCATTGAAAACCTTTTGCAGAAACTCTCTGGCAGCATTCACTGCTTCGTCGTTTACTGCATATTTGCGCGGCTCGCGGAACTCCTTACGGCCACCACGCTCACCGCGTTCACGGCCATAATGCTCGCTCTTGAGCGCATTGAGTGCACTGATAGCGCTATCCACAGCGTCGTCCTTCGCATCAACAGCCTTTTTGCTCAGGTCCTCGGCAGCATCAGCAGCCTTCTTGCCGAAATCCTCAGCAGCGCTGACAGCGTCAGCCTTCACAGCCTCTGCCTTCTTAGCCAGAGCGCCTGCAGCCACGTCAGCAGCAGCCTTCACTGCACTGACAGCCTCACTTGCAGCCTCGCTGACGGTTTTTTCCGGTGCAGCAGGTGCAGCAGTATTTTCTTCAGCAGCCGGAGCCTCTTTTACGGAAACACGCACGCGTGCATCCTTACGGCCAAAGCCGAAAAAGCCCTTTTTGCCTTCTTCCAGTACTTCGATAACAGCTTCGTCAGCGGTAATCTTTAATTCCTCTAAGGCTGCAGCCACAGCCTCATCAACGCTTTTACCTGTTTTTTCAACAAAAGCCATCTTTACCACTCCTTATTTGGCAGCAGCAGCTTTATTCATAATAGACTGCTGTGCAATCTGCATAATGTTCATTACTACCCAGTACAGTACAAGACCAGCCGGGAAGGTCAGGCTGATATAGCCGATAAACAGAGGCATGAAGTATGCCATCATCTTGTTCTGCGCACCACCGCCAGCAGGCATAGTCTGCTTGGTCTGGATATAGGTAGTCAGTGCAGAAAGCACCGGTAAGATATAGGTCGGGTCAGCCAGAGAAATATCCTTAAGCCATAAGAAGCTTGTCACAAGCTCAGGATGAGCAGCGTAATCATAATCGCGGATGCCATAGAAGATACCAATCATAATCGGCATCTGGATCAGCAGCGGCAGGCAGCCTGCCAGCGGATTTACGCCTTCGCTTTTATAAAGATTAGCCAGCTCCATGTTCAGGCGCTGCTTGTCATCTTTATATTTTTCCTGCAGTGCCTTCATTTTCGGCTGGATTTCCATCATTGCCTTAGTAGACTGAATCTGTTTCTGCGTCAGCGGATACATAATCAGCTTGATAATAATAGTCATGAGCACAATTGCCAGACCAAGGTTCGGGATACCCATGCTCTCCGTGAAATTGTAGAGAACTGTCAGTACCTGTTGCACGATATTAGCGAGAAAATCCAAGATATCACTCCTTAAGAAACAAAGTGTTGCAATAAATTACGTATTATTTTACAGGATCATAGCCGCCAGGATGATAGGGATGACACTTGCAGATCCGTTTCAATGCCAGCCAGGAGCCAAGCAAGGGGCCCTTCTTCTGTATCGCTTCAATAGCGTACGCTGAGCATGTAGGGTAAAACCTGCAGGTCGGCGGAAACAATGGTGATATAAAAATCTGGTAGAATCTTATACACAAAATCAGTATCCTGCTCATAGTCTTCTATCCTTATTCCTGCAGCAATGCTGCTCTTTTCGCCAGTCTTAAAAAAACACGCTCAAAAGTCTTATAATCAGCCTTTGTCAGCTTGCGGCGAGCTACCCACACTATATGGTAGCCTTTTTTAAGCTCTGCCTTGTGTTTGCGGAAAACCTCCCGCATCAGACGCTTAACATGGTTGCGCACCACAGCGCAGCCCAGCTTTTTGCCTACTGCCAGACCAATCTTTATATCCTCGCCCTGATCGGCAAGAATGTAAAACACTGACAGTGCATCTACTACTGTGCGTCCTTTTCCATAAACTATCTGGAAACTCTTCTTTGATTTTAATCTGTTGAATTTTTTTAAAGTATACTTTTTCTTTTGCATTAACTGCACCTGCCCGCATGGAAAAAATAGGCCACTTGCGCGGCCTATTTTATAATTTTATGCAGACAATTTCTTTCTGCCTCTAGCACGTCTTCTTTTGAGAACTTGACGACCGCCCAAAGTTTTCATTCTTTCTCTGAAACCATGAGTTCTTTTTCTTCTGAGATTGTTAGGTTGAAAAGTACGTTTCATTCAGTATTCCCTCCTTATCCACCGCAAAATTTTATCAATTTCTATTTATGTGAATATTGATAGCTGGCGCTGTACCCTGCGCCGAAACCATACGCAAGGTATTACTAACATATTATATGGGAAAATAAAAACTTCGTCAAGTGAAAAGAAGTATTTTTCTAGCTTCTGCGAAAAAATTCGTGAGAAATTTGCTAACTTATCCACAGTCTGCTAAAATAGTATGTGTATAACTATCATTTACGGTAATTATTCGGCACTTACACAGCTCCGGGAGAGCTCTGCAGGCTGTCGTTTTTATTTTTTATAAATCAGCGAGAAAGGATGTATCTGTATGAGTTCCTACGACTTAGCGGAAATCTGGGTTAAATGTAAAGACAAAATCAGAGAGTCATTTAACAACGAGCAGATCTTTAATATCTACATTAAGCCCATCATACCCCTTGAGGTCACAGATGAATACTGCAAGGTGGCCGTAAAAAATAACTTCTTCAAAAATATGCTGGAGGAGAACTATGCATCTGTGATTGAAGGCATTTTGTCCGGTATCATCGGCAAAAATATTCGTCTTATTATTGAAACCATGGACAGCGAGCATACCCCTGCTGCCAGCGACGAGGTGCCGACCACGGCGCCTAAAAAGGAACAGCAGCAACTATTTAATGAAAAAAGCGCCAATGACGAGCCGAACGAAAGCAATCTGAATCCCAAGTACGTATTTGAAACCTTCGTTATCGGCAACTCCAACCGCTTTGCGCACGCTGCCGCTCAGGCTGTAGCCAACAATCCGGCGCATGCCTACAACCCGCTCTTCCTGTACGGCGGTGTTGGTCTGGGCAAAACTCACTTGATGCACGCTATAGGCAACCGCATCAAGCAGAACAACCCCAGCATGAAGGTGCTCTACACCTCCAGTGAAAAATTCACGAACGAAATCATCAATTCTATCCAAAATAAGACGACTGAGGCCTTCCGCCAGAAGTACCGTAATATTGACTGCCTGATCATCGACGATATCCAGTTTCTGAAGGGTAAGGAGCAGACGCAGGAGGAATTCTTCCACACCTTCAACGCCCTCAAGGATGCTGATAAGCAGATCATCATCTCCAGTGACCGCTCTCCGCGCGAAATCGAAACGCTGCAGGACCGCCTGCGCTCGCGCTTCGACCAAGGCCTCACTGCTGATATCCAGCCGCCTGACCTGGAAACACGTATGGCAATTCTGCGCACGAAGGCTGCCTCCGACAAAATCGAGCTGCCGAACGATGTCATCACGCTGCTGGCAACCAACATCGCCACCAATATCCGTGAAATCGAAGGTGCCTACAACAAAATCGTAGCCTACACCTCCCTTATGGATATGCCTATCACTGTCGAAACAGCGCAGAAGGTGCTCACTGACATGGGCAATGATGTAAAAACCAAGCAGATTACCTTTGAAGGCATTATCAAGGTTGTTGCCGACCACTACAATGTCAAGGAAGAGGAGCTCTTCAATAAAAAGCGCACACAGAACATCGCCTTCCCGCGCCAGATTGCTATGTACCTCTGCCGTGAGCTGGCCGACCTGTCCTATCCGCGCATCGGTGAGCTGTTCGGCGGCCGCGACCACACCACTGTCATTCACGCTTACGAAAAGATCAGCAAGATGAAAGCAGACAATCTCAAGCTGCAGACTGAGATGCAGGAAATGGTGGAAATACTGCGTCAATAACAAGCAAAAAGTTATCCACAAAAACTGTGTATAACTCACCTCTAAACTGTGTATAACTTTCCGTCGATGTTGATAAATTTTTGGGCTGTAGATGACGGGGATAATATTTCCCGACTATCCACAGGTTTATCTACATGGGCAATACCGCCTGACAGCAAGGCTCAGACGCTTTTTCCACATAACTAACAGCCCCTACTACTACGTCGACTACTTTTAATAAATTATATAGTATTAAAAAAACAAGGAGGACTGTGTACAAATGATAATTTCCTGCAATACAACCAACTTAAATAAGGCACTTCAGACCGTTCAAAGAGCAATTATTTCCAAACCAAGCACACCTATCTTCTCCGGTATCCATCTTCTTACACGTGATGGGAAATTAGAAATCCAGGCTATGGATATCAATATGGCTATTTCCTGCAATATCGAGGCCGATATTATAGAAGCCGGGGAAATAGTCGTTTCTGCTAAGCATTTTTCTGAGCTTGTACGTAAGCTGCCTGAAGAGAACCTGACTATTACTAAGAATACAGAAAATCATACTATTAAAGTAACCTCCGGGAAATCCGAATATCAGCTGCTTTTAATGAATGAAGAGGATTATCCGAAATTCCCCGTTTTCGATGCAGAAAAGAGCATTGCTATTGAAGATACCATGATTAAGGAGCTAATCAAGAAAACTATTTTCTCCTGCTCCAACGACGAAGCTCGTCCTCTGTTCACTGGTATCCTCGTTGAGGTTGCTGATGGCAAAATTACCTTTGTTGGTACGAATACTCATCGTCTGGCAATAAAATCTCTACCCTATACTGAGGCTGCACCGATGAGCCTGATTATTCCCTCCAAGGTTTTAACGGAAATTTCCCGTAATCTGGCAGGCGACGCTCCGCAGCAGGTAAAAATTTCCCTGCTCAACAATCAGATTATGGTCATTATTGATAACGTTATCATTGTTTCCCGTCTGATTGAGGGCAAATTCCCTGATTATAAGCGCGTTATCCCGCCAAAATTCGCTATTACGGCTAAGGTTAACATCAAGGAGCTGGCAGGAGCAGTAGAGCGCGTTGCTCTTTTCTCTACTGACGGTGATTATAGCATTATCAAAATGAGCGTTGATAATGGCGAGCTGACGATTACGAGCAGCAGTCCGGACGTTGGCACCGGCCGTGAGGTTATTTCCTGCCAGTCCGAGGGCGAAAAGCTCAATGTAGCCTTCAACTCTAAATATATTCTTGATATCCTCAAAAACCTGGAATCTGACGAGGCTGTGCTCTCCATGAACACCTCTTTGAGTCCGGTTTGTGTAACCTGCGAGCAGGAGCCTGATTATATTTATATTGTTACTCCTGTACGCGTTGTTTTCTAAGGAGACTGCTATGCAAAAGGAAACTATTGAAATTACTACTGCAACCATTACCATGGATAAGCTGCTGAAATTTTCTGGTGTGGCCGACACTGGCGGCCAGGCCTTTATGATGGTGGAAGATGGCGTTGTCCGCCTCAATGGTCAGCTGGTTACGGAAAAGCGCAAGCAGGTACGTCCCGGCGACGTTGTCAATATTGATGACCAGATTGAGCTGACTGTTATTGCAGAGGCTGAATGAAGGTCAATAAGCTTTATGCGGTGAATTTCCGCAATTATGCTGCCTGTGAGCTGGAGCTGCCAGCTATGATTAACGTTTTTTACGGGCAGAACGCCCAGGGCAAGACAAATCTGCTGGAGGCGTTGTTTTACGCTGCCTTTGGCCTGTCTCACCGGACCTCGGCGGAGGACGAGCTGCCGCAGCTTGGTAGCGAGGCGATGGCTGTGGGTGTAGAATATGCCAGCTTCAGCGGACGCCATGAGGTAAAAATCAAAAAGTACCGTCAGCAGGAGCGCTGGAAGAAGGAAATACTTCTGGACGGTGCCAAGGTGCGGCCGAAGGAACATTACGGCGCCTTGAACGCGGTAATGTTCTCGCCGGAGGATTTGCAGCTCGTCAAGGGCGAGCCGGGCCTGCGTCGCCGCTTCTTTGATATGCAGATTGCGCAGACGGACCCTGTTTATTACGATTTGCTCGTGAAATATAACCGCGTCCTGTTGCAGCGCAACCGTCTGCTCAAGGAGCTGCGCGATAATGGCGGCTCGGCGAGCGCTCTGGAGCCGTGGAATGAGGAGTTTATCCATCTGGCAGCGGCGTTGGTGCAGCGCAGGCTGACGGCTTTGGGCAAGCTGGAAAGCATTGCCGCCGAGATTTATGCTTCGATTACGCAGCATAAGGAGCAGCTCGTCGTGCGATATGAGCAGAAGGCCAATGACGGCACGCTGCTTTATCCGACGGAGGCTTCTGAGGCCAGCGAGGAGCTTTATCGCAGCCTGCTGCAGCAGCGCCAGCGTATAGATATTCTGCGCGGCAATACAGGCATCGGACCGCATCGAGATGACCTGCAGCTGCTGCTCAACGGCCTCTCCTTGCGCTCCTTCGGTTCGCAGGGACAGCAGCGCAGCGGCGCTCTGGCCCTGAAGCTGTCGCAGCTGGAATATGTACACCGCGAAATAGGTGAATATCCTGTGCTGCTGCTTGATGATGTGATGAGCGAGCTGGACGACAGCCGCCGTGCTCAGCTGCTGCTCTTTATCGACGGACGGGTGCAGACCTTCATCACGGTCAATGATAAGGAATGGATACCTGCACTGCCAGGCAATGCCTATTTTAAAATCTGCGGCGGTACGATAAGCGAGGGCTGAAATGCGCTACGATAAACTTGAAGCGGCAGATGAGGTTGTGAAACGCCTCTTTGACCCGCGCTATTCCTATAAAAAGGCTTATATTCCTCTGGAGCTGAAATATGCGTATCTGCAGCATTATCTGGAGGACAAATGGACAGAAATCGTGGGGAAGAACCTGGTCCGTAGCTGCTCGATTGAAAAAATCGTCGGCAATGAGCTGTATATCCGCACTGCCAGCAGCCTTTTGGCGAACGAGCTGTATATGATGCAGTCCTTGTTCCTGCAAAAAATCAATGCCTTTCTTTTAGGCCGCCTCATTATCAAGAAGGTGTACTTTCATACAGGCGGCTTTATCCGCCGCCAGCAGGCCAAAAAGCAGGCGGAGGAGCAGGCTCAGCTGCCGAAGCCGGAGTATACGAGGTGTCCGCGCTGCGGCGCACGTATGGAAAAGGGCCCTGCTATGTGCAGCATCTGTGAGCGTGAGGAGCGCGACAGGCTGCGCGGTAATATTACGGAGCTGCTGCGGATTCAGCCGTGGCTGAGCTATGAGGAATGCCAGGCCTTCTATAAATGTGACCGTATCCTCTTCAACGCTGTCCGTGACGGACTCAAGAGCTATTACTTTGAGAAGGTGCGCCAGGGCTTTGCGACGAAGAAGGATGAGCTGATGGCTGTGCTTTTCCTGAGCGAGAAGCAGCCGGAGGAAATAACCACGAAAATTTATGAGAATACGCTGGCGTATCTGCGCAAGGATGCGCCGATGCAGCGCTTTAGGCGCTGAAAGCAGGAGAAATGAAGGAGACGAAAGTATGTATCTGCATTTAGGTGTCGACTGTATGGTCAAAAACAGTGAGATTATCGCTATTTTTAATTTAGGTCACCCGCAGTCGCAGGTTTATGATGATTATGTCAAAAAATATGGCAGCCGCTATGAGATTGTGGATGCGTCCGGCGGTGAAGGCTATTATAGCTGCGTACTGACGGAGCAGACGATGTATCTGTCCTCAATTTCTTCTATAACCTTAAAAAAACGCGCTGAGTCCGGGTTTCTGGACGGCGCTGTCTATACAAACATGGAAATTTTAAAACGGAGGTAAATATGACAACACAGGATATTGATATTGAAGAAGCCACTGCTGTCAAGGGCAATTATAACGCGGAGCAGATTCACGTTTTAGAGGGCCTGGAAGCAGTACGCAAAAGACC
Source organism: Phascolarctobacterium sp. (assembly GCA_022718015.1). Lineage (GTDB taxonomy): Bacteria > Bacillota > Negativicutes > Acidaminococcales > Acidaminococcaceae > Phascolarctobacterium_A. Next base: position 30,310 of record JAIHZV010000001.1, read on the forward strand.
TGCTATGTATATCGGCAGTACCTCGTCCCGCGGTCTGCACCATCTGGTGTATGAGGTTGTGGACAACAGTATTGACGAGGCTCTGGCCGGCTATTGCAGCGACATTAAGGTCATCATCCATAAGGATAACAGCATTACTGTTGTCGATAATGGACGCGGTATCCCCGTCGATATGATGAAAAAGGAAAAGAAGCCTGCTGTAGAGGTTATCATGACCGTGCTGCACGCAGGCGGCAAGTTCGGCGATGGCGGCTACAAGGTTTCCGGTGGTCTGCATGGCGTTGGTTGTCATTTCTGTCGGCACGATCTCTTTGTATGCGCTCTATCTTTCTTTTTTCTTTATGTCCATCATGTTCCCGACAATCTTTGCACTTGGCTTGGAAGGTATGGGACCTTATACGAAGAAAGCCTCTTCCTATATTGTTATGGGAGTGGCAGGCGGAGCTTTTGCCCCCATGCTGATGGGATATATCGGAGCCGATAACATGGCGGTCGGGTTTGTGATTCCGTTGTTGGCTTTTCTGTATATCCTGTATTTTGCTTTGAGGTGCAAGAGTGAATGATGCTTTTCGTGCCCCGGCTCATTTGCCGGTGGAGGCAACCGGAATAGGTGAAGGCACTTTTATCCTTTGGGTTCACCCGTTATAGTCTTATAATTAAACCACTATACGTAAAGGTAATGGCACTTCTCGGATTATGACGAAAAAATAATTTAGCCGGTTCTATGTTTTATTTTTAAAATCGCGGTGAAAATTTACCGAAGTATTGAGTAAATATTAACGCTTGAATTTTAACCCTCTTTGGATTTTCTTCCTACCTTTGCCTCTTCAAAAACTAAAAAAACACAAACTTAATTCTTGCGCTATGTTAACTCAGATTATAAATGGCAAGATCCTTACCCCACAGGGTTGGTTGAAAAACGGCTCTGTTCTGATAAGCGATAACAAGATTTTGGAAGTGACTAACTGCGATCTGGCAGTGGTAGGAGCCACTTTGGTAGACGCTAAAGGCATGTATATCGTGCCGGGCGGAGTTGAAATCCATGTTCATGGCGGTGGAGGCCGTGACTTTATGGAAGGTACCGAAGACGCCTTCAGGGCAGCAGTAGCCGCACATATGCAACATGGTACGACCAGTATTTTTCCCACGTTATCTTCTTCTACCATCCCGATGATCCGGGCAGCGGCGGCAACGACTGAAAAGCTGATGGCGGAAAAAGACAGTCCTGTCTTAGGGCTTCATCTGGAAGGGCATTACTTCAATATGAAGATGGCCGGAGGCCAGTTGCCGGAAAATATCAAGAATCCGGATCCTGAAGAATACATTCCCCTGTTGGAAGAAACACATTGTATCAAACGTTGGGATGCCGCTCCTGAATTACCGGGTGCCATGCAGTTCGGCAAATACATCACATCGAAAGGCGTATTGGCATCTGTAGGTCATACACAGGCAGAATATGAAGATATCCAGACAGCCTATGAAGTCGGATATACACATGCGACTCACTTCTACAACGCGATGCCCGGTTTCCATAAACGTCGTGAATATAAGTACGAAGGTACGGTTGAAAGTATTTACCTGATCGACGATATGACGGTCGAGGTGGTGGCTGACGGTATCCATGTGCCTCCGACGATCCTCCGTCTGGTTTATAAGATCAAAGGCGTGGAACGCACTTGTCTGATCACTGACGCGTTGGCGTGTGCCGCAAGTGACAGCCAGACGGCGTTTGACCCGCGTGTAATCATCGAAGACGGTGTTTGCAAGTTGGCTGACCGTTCAGCTCTTGCCGGTAGCATTGCGACGATGGACCGCCTGATCCGTACGATGGTTCAGAAAGCGGAGATCCCGTTGGAAGATGCCGTTCGCATGGCCTCCGAAACTCCGGCTCGTATCATGGGAGTTTACGATCGTAAAGGTTCTTTGCAACGAGGCAAGGATGCGGATATCCTGATCTTGGATAAAGACTTGAATGTCCGTGCTGTTTGGGCGATGGGTAAATTAGTGGAAGGAACGAATAAACTGTTTTGATTTATGCTGACACAAATAATAAATGGCCAGATCCTCACTC
>JAIHZV010000318.1 GCA_022718015.1 Phascolarctobacterium sp.
GGTCCTACACTGGTATGCTGGAAAACATCCAAAACCTGAAGGATAACGCTGGTAACGAAACCACTAAATTCCAACGTGCTTATGTAAATGGTAAACTCGGCGGCGTAGCTGTTCAAGCTGGTCGTTATCATGCAAAATGGTCTGAAGGCAATGTTTATGATAACCGTTTTGACGGTGTGCAAGTTGCTTATGGCAAGGACGTTAAACTGGTAGCTGGTTATGGTAAAGCTGCTAATAAAGATGGCATTTCTACTTCTACTGGTAATAATGCTAAAGACACCTACTATGCTGAACTGTCCGGCAAAGTAGACAAGCTGTCCTTGGCTGCTGGTTATTACAAATTTGAAGATGTAAAAGAAGTTAAAGATGTCGACGATACCATTTGGACTGTTGCTGCAAACTATGCATTCGACAAGAACTTCAAATTGGGTGCTATGTACCTGAATGGCGATAAAGATGCCTACAAAGGCGATGATGATGGCTTCGTAGTAACTGCTTCCTACAAAGGTGCTAAAGCTGCTAAAGCTGGTTCTTGGGGCTTAGTTGCTAAATACTATGATCAAGGTGCTTCCACCTATATTGACCACACCATGAACGGCCTTGCTGATGATTCTCTGTTCAACAGCAATGCAGCTGAAGGCTTCAAAGGTTATAGCGTAGCTGCAAACTACACCTTCGCTAAGAACATTGTTGGTCAGGTTGAATACTATGATCTGGATCAAAAAGAAGGCAACAAAGACGCACAAACTCTGTGGTCTCAAGTAGTATTCACTTTCTAATTCAATCCTTAGAGAGCATACTTATTTTCACAAATAACATACGCGTATAAAGGGCGGTCTCCCGAAAGGGAGACCGCTTTTTGCGTAAAGACTTGTGTTAACTTGAATTTGTATACTTTGTTACAGAAATACTGCATTTAAAATATATCTGCGTTCTAAGTAAAAAGTATACATAGATTTAACTTGCAATAAGTTTACAAGTATGTTACAATCGGCTCATAGCTTTTATCAAGCATGGTTTGCTGGTAGGTTAATGATTAGTTTGAGCAGTCTGGTAGAGGAAACAAGGCAACTCTTACTAAGGTACTGTGTAAGCTGTCCGAGACTTGCGGCAGCAATGCATGATAAGGCTAAATAAAAACATTCCTGAGGAGGAATTATCATGAAAAAATCCTTAGTACTCGCAATGGCTATGGCTCTGGGCGTAACCGCTTCCGCTTACGCTGCTAACCCGTTCTCTGACGTTCCGGCTGGCCACTGGGCATATGACAGCATCAATAAGCTGGCTGCTGCTGGCGTAGTTGAAGGTTATGGCGACGCTACCTTCGGCGGCGACAAACTGATGACTCGTTATGAAATGGCTCAAATCGTAGCAAAAGCTATGGCAAAAGGCGCTAACGTT
>JAIHZV010000319.1 GCA_022718015.1 Phascolarctobacterium sp.
GTACGTAACTATTCCATCGGTGACGTTATCGCCCGCTTCCGCACGATGAAGGGCTTCAACGTGCTGCATCCGATGGGCTGGGACTCCTTCGGTATGCCGGCAGAGAATGCTGCGATTAAGCATAACATTCCGCCTAAAAAATGGACTATGGAAAACATCGCGAACATGACTCGTCAGCTGAAGGCTTTGGGCCTTTCCTATGACTGGGACCGCGAGGTTGCAACCTGCAAGGAAGATTATTATAAATGGACGCAATGGTTTTTCGAGCTGTTCTACAAACGTGGTCTGGCTGTGAAGAAGGAGTCTGCTGTTAACTGGTGCGACACCTGTAACACCGTATTGGCTAACGAGCAGGTTATCGACGGCAAATGCTGGCGCTGCGACCATGAGGTTGTAAAGAAGGATTTGAGCCAATGGTTCTTCAAGATTACTGATTATGCAGATGAGCTGCTGAAGGATCTGAGCCTGCTCGAGGGCTGGCCGGAGCGCGTAAAAACCATGCAGCGCAACTGGATTGGCCGCAGCGAGGGCCTGGAATTCACCTTTGAAATCCCGGCGCTGAACGATAAGGTTGCTGTTTACACCACCCGCCCTGACACCGCTTATGGCGTAACCTTCATGGCGCTGGCTGCTGAGCATCCGCTGATCAAAAAGCTGTGCGAAAATAATCCGAAGGCTGACGAAATCAACGCCTTCTGCGAGCGCGTTCGCAATCAGTCCGAAATCGAGCGTACCTCCAGCGAGTCTGAAAAAGAGGGTATCTTCACCGGCGCATACTGCATCAACCCGTTCACCGGCCGCAAGGTTGAAATCTGGGTAACCAACTATGTACTGTATGATTATGGTACCGGCGCTGTTATGGGCGTGCCGACTGGTGACCAGCGTGACTGGATGTTTGCTGACAAATATGGCATTGAAAAAATCGTTACCATCTGCCCGGTTGGCCAAGAGCTGAAGCTTGAGGAAATGACCTGCGCTTATGAAGAAAAAGAAGGCATGCTGGTTAACTCCGGCGAATTCACCGGCATGGAAATGCATGCTGCTATGAGCGCTATTATGGATAAGGCAGAGAAGGAGGGCTTCGGAAAACGCCGCGTAAACTATCGTCTGCGCGACTGGCTGATCAGCCGTCAGCGTTATTGGGGCGCTCCGATTCCTATCATTTACTGCCCGCACTGCGGCGAGGTTCTGGTTCCGGAGGATCAGCTGCCGGTACGCCTGCCGGAGGACGTAAGCTTCACTGCCGGCGCAAAATCTCCGCTGGCTACCTCTGAAGAATTCGTTCACTGCAAATGCCCGAAATGCGGCGCTGATGCAACTCGCGAAACCGATACCATGGACACCTTCCTGTGCTCCTCCTGGTATTATCTGCGTTATACCGACG
>JAIHZV010000320.1 GCA_022718015.1 Phascolarctobacterium sp.
TCGCCACTCAATTCTTTCTTGATGTACTCCAAAGCGCCAATCTTTGCCTTTGTTTCCTCAAGGTTCAAACGATAGGTGTTGTCTGAGTTGAACTCTTCGATTTCAGCACGTTTGGTGTCTCCTTCCTTAAAGAATTTGTCGTAGTTCAAACCACGGTTGTCAGCAGGTACACGATAGAAGTTGCCCATGTCCTCAGCCTTGGCGCATTCCTCTTTGGTAAGCAATGTCTCGTACATCTTTTCACCATGACGAATGCCGATAACCTTAATTTCTTCTTTCTTGCCACCGAATAGCTCGCATACGGCCTCTGCCTGAGTTTGGATAGTACAAGCAGGAGCCTTCTGAACGAGGATATCACCATTCTGACCATGCTCAAAAGCAAAGAGAACGAGGTCGACAGCCTCTTCCAATGACATGATGAAACGTGTCATCTTTGGCTCAGTCAATGTGATAGGGTTGCCATTGCGAATCTGGTCAATCCACAAAGGTATTACTGAACCACGTGAACACATCACGTTACCATAACGTGTGCAGCAAATCTTGGTTTTGCCTGAATAACGACTCTTTGCCACGGCAATTTTTTCCTCAACAGCCTTGGTGATACCCATAGCGTTGATAGGATAAGCAGCCTTATCTGTAGAGAGACAGATAACAGCGCCTACACCAGCTTCAATAGCGGCAGTAAGCACATTGTCAGTACCAATAACGTTGGTCTTGACAGCTTCCATTGGGAAGAACTCACATGAAGGCACCTGCTTCAGGGCTGCTGCGTGGAAGATATAATCTACGCCAGGCATAGCGTTACGGCATGATTGCAAATCACGTACATCACCAATAAAGAACTTAATCTTGTTGGCAACATCAGGATATTTTACCTGATATTCGTGACGCATGTCATCCTGCTTCTTCTCATCACGTGAGAAAATACGAATCTCACCGATGTCTGTACGAAGAAAACGATTCAATACTGCGTTACCGAAGGAACCTGTTCCACCAGTAATCATAAGGGTCTTACCTGCAAAAATGCTCATAGTTTTATTTTTATTATTAATCTCTTCTAAAAATATCACGTGTATATACCTTAGCTTCCACGTCCTTCAAACAATCGTCAAAGCGATTGGCTATAATAGCTTTGCTCTCTGCTTTAAACGTATTGAGATCGTTTACAACCTTACTTCCAAAGAATGTTGTACCATCTTCAAGTGTAGGTTCATAAATGATGACTTCAGCACCCTTTGCCTTGATGCGCTTCATTATACCCTGAATGGCAGACTGACGGAAGTTGTCACTATTTGACTTCATGGTCAAGCGGTATACGCCGATTACACAATTGTTTGGTTCTGCTCCGTATTGATTATTACTTGAATAGTCATACCA
>JAIHZV010000321.1 GCA_022718015.1 Phascolarctobacterium sp.
ACTTTAATATATTATTGTAAACTTCAAAGAAATTATTTTTACCTGTAAACAATCTATACGTATCATCAGAAAATCCGTACATAGTAATAGCAACCTTGTAAGGCTTGCTACGACTAAAAAAGCATATCATCTCATCATCTATTAAACTTGCATTTGTAGAAATAGCTACTTTTAAATTATAAGCATATTCATAAAGCTCTCTTAAATCTCTTCGGCAAAAAACTTCTCCACCAGTAAAATGCAATATCAATACGCCTTTTTCTTTTAAAATTTTAATAACTCTTTTCCATTGTTCAGTATCCAATTCCGCAAACTGTATACTTTTTAGTGGTGTCTGATAACAACGTTGGCAGTGAAAATTACATTTGTAAGTTAATTGCAAGTTAGCATATAGGGGTAATCTGCTATTTTTAGTCATTTCAAAAAAGCTTTTCATATTTCACCTCATAATATATCAAGGGGCAGTCACATCACTTAAAAATTGACTATGCTATTATTGTTGAATAAACGGTGTAATACATGGAAATGGATTATCGTCCCCAGCACTACAGCTACAATGATGCAAAACTACATTCAAATCAATATGTTCTACTTCTGGTTTTATATATTCTTTCATAAATATACCGCCCTTCTTCTGCCCCTTGACATTATTTATACAAAATTGACCTACTACATAAAACGTAAATCAACATGTACCACAAATTACATCCAATGCTGCGGCAGATAAACTATATTGATTCTGCCCGACGCATCCTCATCCACGCGGCAGCGCACCTCGTACATATCATAAATAAACTCTTCCGTCAGCAGCTCACGCGGCGTGCCCATGCCCACAACCTGTCCGCTTTTGATAGCCACAAGACGGTCGCAGTACATTGCCGCGATATTCAAATCATGCACCGCCGCCACAACCGTCAAATCGAGCGACTTCACGATGTCCATAATCTGTAGCTGGTACTTGATATCCAGATGGTTTGTCGGCTCGTCCAGCACCAGACATTCCGTCTGCTGCGTCAGCGCGCGCGCCAAGATAACGCGCTGCTGCTCGCCGCCGCTGAGCGTCGCAAAGCTGCGCTCCTCGAAATCAGCAAGGCCAACCGTCGCCAACGCCTGACGCGCAATCTGGTAATCCTTAAGATTATCACGCTCCAGCATCTTCTTATGCGGCGAACGCCCCATCAGCACAACCTCCAGCACCGAAAAGTCAAAGCTATATACATTGTGCTGTGCAACCACTGCCAGCTGCAGCGCTGACTCACGATAAGAAAGCTCGTCCAGCGGCGTACCGTTGAAGTATATCTTGCCAGCCGTGGGCTTTTGCACACGATAAACGCATTTCAAAAACGTACTCTTGCCGCTGCCGTTCGGCCC
>JAIHZV010000044.1 GCA_022718015.1 Phascolarctobacterium sp.
TGCTATCTGGGCGTAAAAAATGGCGTAGAGCGCATCACGAAAATGATGATGGCCTGCCTGCTCGTGCTCATGCTGGTGCTTGCTGTCAACTCCATCATGCTGCCTGGCAGTGATGCTGGTCTGAAGTATTATCTCTATCCTGATTTCAACAAGGTTGTGGAGCATGGCGTGCGCGAGGTTGTCTTCGCTGCTATGGGCCAGGCCTTCTTCACGCTGAGCCTTGGCATCGGCGCACTCGCCATCTTCGGCAGCTACATCGGCAAGGAGCAGCGCCTGACGGGTGAAGCAATGTATATCATGGCACTGGACACCTTCGTTGCGATTGTCTCCGGTCTGATTATCTTCCCTGCCTGCTTCAGCTTCGGCATTCAGCCTGACGCTGGCCCGAACCTGCTCTTCATCACGCTGCCCAACGTATTCAACGCTATGAGCGGCGGCCGCATCTGGGGCACGCTCTTCTTCCTCTTCATGCTTTTCGCAGCTATGTCCACAGTTATCGCCGTGTTCGAGAACATCACCTCCTGCATCTGCGACCTGACTGGCTGGGAACGCAAGAAAACCATTCGCATTGGCATCGTCGCTATCATTCTGCTGTCGCTGCCCTGCGTTTTTGGCTTCAACATCTGGAGCAATATCCAGCCGCTCGGCAAGGGCACCTGCGTGCTTGACTTAGAGGACTTCCTCGTCAGCAACAACCTGCTGCCACTGGGAAGCCTTATCTACCTTGGCTTCTGCACGAGCCGCTATGGCTGGGGCTGGGATAACTTCATCGCCGAGGCCGACACCGGCAAGGGTGTAGGCTTCCCGAAATGGATTCGCTTCTATGCAACGTATATTCTGCCGCTGATCGTTCTCTACATCTTCCTCAACGGCTACTATGCGCTCTTCTTTAAATAAGCATATATAAAAAGCTTTAAGCTGCTGCACTAATCCTGCGGCAGCTTTTTTCTTGTAATATAGCTTGCTAAATCAAAGTCAATAGCGTATACTATTAATATTATTCATACAGTAAGGGAGTCGATATTTATTATGGAACGTGAAAGTTTTTCTTCACGCCTAGGATTTATCCTGATTTCTGCCGGCTGTGCCATTGGTTTAGGCAACGTCTGGCGCTTTCCTTTTGTCACAGGTCAATATGGCGGCGCATCCTTTGTGCTCATTTATCTGTGCTTTCTGCTGCTTTTGGGCCTGCCCATCATGGTAGCAGAATTTGCCGTTGGCCGTGCCAGCGTACGCAGCGCTGCCAAATCCTTCGATGTGCTGGAGCCGAAGGGAACTAAATGGCATCTTTATAAATATGGAGCCATCGCCGGCAACATCATCCTCATGATGTTCTACACCACCGTCAGCGGCTGGATGCTTTACTTCCTCTATAAAATGGCGGTAGGTGATCTCACCGGTCTGGACGCACAGGGCATCAACGGAGTTTTTGGCGGCCTGCTGCAGGATCCGCTGACTATGGCAGGCAACATGGCTATTATCATTATGATCTGCTTCGGCGTGTGCTATCTGGGCGTAAAAAATGGCGTAGAGCGCATCACGAAGGCAATGATGGCCTGCCTGCTCGTGCTCATGATAGTGCTTGCTATCAACTCCATCATGCTGCCCGGCAGTGCTGAAGGATTGAGATATTATCTCTATCCTGACTTCAGCAAAATCGCTGAGCATGGCGTGCGCGAGGTAATCTTCGCTGCTATGGGCCAGGCCTTCTTTACGCTGAGCATCGGCATGGGCTCATTGTCCATCTTCGGCAGCTACATCGGCAAGGAGCAAAAGCTCACCAACGAGGCACTGTGGATTATGTTCCTCGATACCTTCGTAGCTATCGTTGCCGGCCTGATTATTTTCCCGGCCTGCTTCAGCTTTGGCATTCAGCCGAACGCCGGTCCGAACCTGCTCTTCATCACGCTGCCCAACGTTTTCAACGCTATGAGCGGCGGACGTCTCTGGGGCTCGCTCTTCTTCCTCTTCATGCTCTTTGCAGCGCTGTCCACAGTTATCGCTGTTTTCGAGATGATTATCTCCAGCATCTGCGAGCTGACCGGCGGTGACCGCCGTCGTCTCATCCCCTTCGCTATTATCGGCATGATTCTTCTGTCGCTGCCCTGCGTTTTCGGCTTCAACATCTGGAGCAGCTTCGAGCCACTGGGCAAAGGCACCTGCGTGCTGGACCTGGAGGACTTCCTCGTCAGCAACAACATCCTGCCTCTCGGCAGCCTGGTATTCCTGGCCTTCTGCACCACCCGCTATGGCTGGGGCTGGGATAAGTTCATCGAAGAGGTTGACACCGGCAAGGGCATTGGCTTCCCCAAATGGATGCGCTTTTATGCAACCTATATCCTGCCGCTGATTGTCCTCTTCATCTTCTTTAACGGCTATTATGCAATGTTCTTCAAGTAAATAAAAACAAAATGAGCAAGATGGTAGTTTTTTACTACTGTCTTGCTCATTTTTTATGCACTCAGCGTGCTTATTTTTTTACAGCTTGCTTTGCAGCTCAGCCAGCTTAGCCTGCTGCACAGCCAGAACCTTGTCACCGATAGCGAACTGCTTCTCGTTTTCGGAGAAGGCCGGACCGCCATAGGATTTGCGAGCCTCCACGCAATGCTCCGGCTTCAGCGCCAGCAGCAGGTCGCTTTCGAACAGGTCGGAAAGCTGCTTGTATTCCTCCAGCGAAAGCTCCGGCAGGAACTTGCCCTGCGCTATAGCATAGGCCACGCATTTGCCAACAACCTCGTGCGCCTGGCGGAAGGGCAGGCCCTTACGCACCAGATAATCAGCCAGGTCCGTGGCATTGGAGAAGTCCATGCTTACAGCCTGCGCCATCTTGTCCACATTCACGGTCATGGTCAGAATCATATCACGGTAAACTGCCAGCGTAAATTTCACTGTGTCGATAGCGTCAAAGAAGCCTTCCTTATCCTCCTGCAGGTCCTTGTTATAGGTCAGCGGCAGGCCCTTCGCCGTCGTCAGCATAGCCATCAGATGACCATACACACGGCCCGTCTTGCCACGTACAAGCTCGGAGATATCAGGATTCTTCTTCTGCGGCATCATGGAAGAGCCGGTAGCAAACGCATCGTCCAGCTCCACAAAGCCGAACTCCGTGCTGCTCCACAGGCAGATTTCCTCGCTCAAGCGGCTCATATGCATCATGAGCGTAGAAGCGAAGGACAAAAATTCAATAATATAATCACGGTCGCTTACTGCGTCCATGCTGTTCGGATAAACAGTGCCAAAGTTCAGCTCCTCAGCCACCATAAAGCGGTCAATCGGGAACGTTGTACCGGCAATCGCACCGGCACCCAGCGGCATCATGTCTGCGCCCTCCCAAACGCCCAGCAGGCGGCGGAAGTCACGCTGCAGCATATTGAAATATGCCAGCATATGATGTGCAAAGGTAATCGGCTGCGCACGCTGCAGATGAGTATAGCCGGGCATCAGAGTTCTCTCATGCTTTTTGGCTACAGTCAGCAGCGCCTCTTCAAACTTAATCAGCAGCTCAGCAATTTCAGCAACCTCACGCTTCATATACATATGCATATCCAGCGCAACCTGGTCGTTACGGCTGCGTGCGGTATGCAGACGAGCACCGGCACTGCCGATGCGCTCCGTCAGACGTGCCTCCACATTCATGTGAATATCCTCGAGAGCAATATCAAAATGGAAGTTGCCAGCCTCGATATCAGCCAGAATATCCTTCAGTCCAGCGATGATTTTTTCCCCGTCCTCTGCTGGAATGATTCCGCATTTTGCCAACATACCGGCATGGGCAATGCTGCCACGGATATCCTCGTGATATAAACGCTTATCAAAATCAATGGACGCATTAAATGCGTCCACTAATTCGTTAGTATTTTTACTAAAACGACCGCCCCAAAGCTTGGCCATTATTTCAGGTTGCCTTTCTTCATCAGCGCTCTAACCTTCAGCGGCAGGCCGAAGAGGTTGATGAAGCCGGTAGCATCTGCCTGGTTGTAAACCTCGTCCTCGCCGAAGGTTACATATTCCTGGCTGTACAGGGAGTACGGGGATTTAACGCCTGCACTGTAGATGTTGCCTTTATACAATTTCATGCGTACAGTACCGGTAACAGTCTTTTGGGTTTCGTTAACGAAACCATCCAGAGCCTCACGCAGCGGGCTGAACCACATGCCATCGTATACCAGCTCGGAATAACGGATGGAAACCTGCTGTTTGAAGGATTGGGTTGCACGATCCAGGCACAGGTTTTCCAGATCGTTGTGGCCGTAGTAGATGATAGCGCCGGCAGGGTTTTCATAAACGCCACGGGATTTCATACCAACCAGACGGTCTTCAACCATATCGGTGATACCAACAGCATTGCGGATACCGATTTCGTTCAGCTTTTCAACGAGCTTAGCCGGGCTGAGCTTTTCGCCGTTTACGCTGACAGGAACGCCTTCAACGTATTCCAGCTCTACATATTCAGGTTTATCAGGAGCTTTTTCAGGGATATTGGTTACGATGAACAGCTCATCCTTCGGTGCATTCCACGGATCCTCCAGGTCGCTGCCTTCATGGGACAGATGCCACATGTTGCGGTCCATAGAGTAGTCATGCTCATGAGATACAGGGATAGGAATGTTATGAGCAGCAGCATAGTCAATTTCCTGGTCACGGCTGCGCAGCTCCCACTCACGCCACGGAGCAATAATAGCCAGCTGCGGAGCCAAAGCCTTTACAGACAGCTCGAAACGAACCTGGTCATTGCCTTTGCCGGTAGCACCATGAGCGATAGCGTCAGCGCCTTCTTTTTCAGCAATCTCAACTAATTTTTTAGCAATCAGCGGACGAGCGAAGGAAGTACCCAGCAGGTATTTCTTCTCATAAACAGCACCAGCCTTAACAGTGGGCCAAACATAGTCGCTGATAAATTCTTCCTTCAGATCCATGATATAGCATTTGCTTGCACCGGTTTTCAGTGCTTTGTCATGAACAGGCTCCAGCTCATCGCCTTGGCCCAGGTCAGCGCAGGCAGCGATAACCTCGCAATTGTTATAATGCTCTTTCAGCCAAGGAATAATTACGGATGTATCAAGGCCACCGGAGTAAGCCAGAACTACTTTTTTAATATCTTCTTTTTTCATTGTAAATAGCCTCCCATTTCTGTATAATGCAACGCATTAGTGAATAAACTTACGAACTTCTTGTATTATATACCCTTTTTATGCATAAATCAAGTATAAACGCTCATGTATACACGATTTTTTTGTGTACAGAATGTTACAGTGCTTCGTCACTCATCAGCAAAGCCATAATCGCTTTTTGCACATGCAATCTGTTTTCAGCCTGGTCGAAGACGAAGGATTGCGGTCCTTCCAGAACCTCCTCGGTAATCTCTTCGCCGCGGTGTGCAGGCAGACAGTGCAGTACAATTGCGTCAGGGCGTGCTTCGTTCAACAGCTCCTGATTAATCTGATAATTATGCAGCGCCTTAAAGCGGATTTCACGCTCTGCCTCCTCGCCCATGCTGGTCCATACATCGGTATAGAGCACATCGGCGCCCTTAGCAGCCTTGAAGAGATCCTCTTCAACAGTAATGGAGCAGCCGGTTTGCGCTGCATCCTCCTGTGCCAGACGCAGGATTTCCGGATCAGGCTGATAGCCCTTCGGACTAGCGCAGACCATGTTCATGCCAACCTTAGCGCAGGCAAACATCAGCGAATGTGCCATGTTGTTGCCGTCGCCGACATAAACCAGCTTGCGGCCCTTGAGCACCTTCAGCTTCTCCTGAATGGTGAAGATATCCGTCAGCGCCTGGCAGGGATGCAAAAGGTCGGTCAGACCGTTAATAACAGGTACGCTTGCATATTTTGCCAGCTCGATAACGGAATCATGGGAGAAGGTACGGATCATAATGCCATCAACGAAGCGAGACAGCACGCGTGCAGTATCACGAATCGGTTCGCCACGGCCAATCTGGGAAGCAGAATCGCTCAGATAAATCGGATGGCCGCCCAGCTGCCAGAAGCCAACCTCAAAGGAGGTTCTGGTACGGGTGGAAGCCTTGGAGAACAGCATGGCCAGAGTCTTGCCCTTTAAATATTGGTGTGGTTCACCGGCCTTTTGCTTACGCTTCAATTTTTTTGCTACATCAAGAATTGTTGCGACCTCGCCTACGCTCAGGTCATGAATAGAAATCAGGTCTTTATTTTTTAAGCTCATTTTTTACTTCCTCTCAAATTTTACAGGCCGCCAGCGCCTTATCCAGCGCCGCAACCACTATGTCTATTTCCTCTTTGCTGATAATCAAGGGCGGTACGATGCGGATAACATTACCGGCAGTGCAGTTGACAATGACATGCTCTGCCAGGCAGGCCTCTACAAGCGGCTTGCCCTCACCCTTGACCTCCATACCAAGCAGCAGGCCGCGGCCACGCACCTCGGTAACCTTGTCAGGATATTTTTCCTGCAGCTTACGCAGCTCGCTGATGAAATACTCGCCCTTAGCCGCAACCTTGTCCACCAGGCCCTCAGACCTCAAGGTCGTCAGCGTTGCATAAACAGCAGCGCAGGCCAGCGGATTACCGCCGAAGGTGCCGCCGTGGTCACCAGGCTTAAAGACATGCGCATGCTTTTCCGGTACAGCAAAGCCTGCAACCGGGAAGCCGCCGCCAATGCCCTTGGCAAAGGTAAGCACATCAGGCTTCACGCCGCTGTGCATATAAGCAAACCACTTGCCGGTACGCGCCACACCCGTCTGCACCTCATCGAAAATCAACAGCGCATCATACTTGTCGCAGAGCGCACGCACCTGCTGCAGATACTCGTCGGACGGCACATGCACGCCGCCCTCGCCCTGAATAGGCTCGAGCAGTACAGCGCAGACATCCTCGTCCATTTGCGCCTCCAGCGCCTTGATATCGCCATACGGCACAAGCACGTGGCCAGGGCTCAGCGGACCATAGCCAACGTGATAATAATCATGACCAGTGGCAGCCAGCGTATCAAAGGTGCGTCCGTGGAAGGACTCGTCGGCAGAAATAATCTTGTACTTCGTCGGTGACTTGGCAACGCCGTACTTACGCGCCAGTTTCATAGCGCCCTCGTTGGCCTCTGCACCGCAGTTGGCAAAGAAAATGCGGTCCATACCCGTCGCCTCAGCAACTACACGCAGCGCCTTCGCCTGAATCTCGGTATAATACAGATTAGAGCAGTGCATAAGCTTCGCAGCCTGCTCAGCAATCGCCTTCACCAGCACCGGATGATTATAGCCAAGGCTGTTGACCGCAATGCCGGCGAAAGCATCGACATACTCATTGCCCTCGCTGTCCCACACGCGGCAGCCCTGCCCCAGCTCCAGCACCATCTGATATCTGCCAAAAACAGGCAGATAATATTTTTCAGTTTCTGCTATAACTGTTTTTTTATCCATAAATTTATCGTCCCCCTCAAAACAAACCAAACCTTTATTTTACTACTTCTGTTCCCACGCCAGTATCACTAAACAATTCCATAAGAATCGAATGCTCGGCACGGCCATCAATAATATGTGTTTTCTTCGCACCGCCGCTCAGCGCATTTATGCAGCCACGGACCTTAGGAATCATGCCGCCGTCAATGCTGCCCTTGAGCATAAGCTCATGAGCCTTTTCAAAGGACAGCGTAGAAATGAAGCTGCTTTCATCAGGATAAGCAGAATAAATGCCGCGCACATCAGTCAGCACCAGCAGCTTTTCTGCCTTCAGCGCACCGGCAATATCACCGGCAACAACATCGGCATTAATGTTATAGGTTTCGCCATCCGCACCAACGCCGGTCGGAGCGATGACGGGGATATAGCCGCCGTCCAGCAGACAGTTGATAAGGTCGGTGTTGACCTGCTGAACGCTGCCGACAAAGCCGATATCTACCAGATTAACCTCGCCGTTTTCATAAACATCGGCCAGATATTTTTTCGCCTGCAGCAGCTTGGCATCCTTGCCGTTGAGGCCGACAGCCTTGCCGCCCAAGCTGTTCAGACGGCCAACAAGGTCGGTGTTGATTTTGCCGACGAGCGCCATCTCTGCGATAGCAGCGGATT
>JAIHZV010000045.1 GCA_022718015.1 Phascolarctobacterium sp.
ATTTCGCCAACGATTTCCTCCAGAATATCCTCGACAGTCACCATGCCTGCCGTACCGCCATACTCGTCCACGAGCACAGCCAGCTGACTGCGATGCTTTTGCAGCATTCTTAGCAGTCTGCTGATAGGCAAGGATTCCGGCACCAGCAACACATCACGCGCCAGGCTGCGCAAGTCAGGATGCTCACCAGCGTTTAAGCTGCGCAGCAAATCCTTGATATGCAAAAAGCCGATGATATGGTCCTTATCCTCGTCGCAGATAGGATAACGCGTCATGCGCTCCTCCAGCGCCGTCTTGATATTATCCTCCCAGGAATCCTCCAGGTACAGGCAAATCATATCCGTGCGCGGCACCATAATGTCGCTGGCACGGCGGTCGGAAAAATCAAAAACGTTGTCCAGATAAGTCAGCTCAGTTTTATCAATATAGCCATGCTTATGGCTTTCCTCCATCAGGATACGGATTTCGTCCTCGTTGTGCGCCTCCTCCGCTTCGCTCGCAGCATCAACACCCATACGACGCAGCGTCCAGTTGGCCACATGGTTCAAAAACCATACCGCGGGATACATAATGCGGTCGAAGAAAATCAAAGGACCGGAAACGAACAGCACAATCTGCTCCGTCTTTTGAATCGACAAAGACTTCGGCACCAGCTCGCCCAAAACAATATGCAGCGCAGTGATAACCGAAAAGCCCATGACAAAAGCAATCGTATGCTCAACATTCGCCGGCAGGCTCAGCATAGAAAACAGCGGATGAATCAGCTTTGCCACCGTCGGCTCACCAATCCAGCCAAGGCCCAGAGAAGCCAGCGTAATACCAAGCTGCGTCACCGAAAGATAAGCATCAAGATGCTCCGTAACACGCTTAGCGCTTTCTGCCCGCGTATTGCCTTCCTTAATCAGCGTATCAAGACGCGAAGGACGCACCTTGACGATAGAAAACTCCGAGGCCACGAAAAAGCCATTCAGCGCCACCAAAAATAAAATCGCTATAACATTAAACAAACATATGAGATAGTCCAAACAAATCTGCTTTTCTGCTCCAGCAGAAAAAACAGCTTCACCTCCATAAAAAATATATTACCAGTATTGTACCATAGAAAGAGAATATTGCAAAATAAATTTTTTGTAAACTTGTTTACAGATACAAAAAGCCGCCGTATCAGCAAAATACTACGTGATACGACGGCTTAAAATATGCTTAAAAGCTTGGACAAGTCATCAATACAGCTTTTCCTAAGATTGAGGAGAAGGTATTAGATTCGAGCCAGCAAGCCTGACAGCGTACTTCTAGTACGTCGAAGGCTTGCTGGTGAAGAAGATGATGCCTTATACTCAATCTTTTACTGCTTCAGCACAGCGTTTGCACAAAGTCGGATGCTCAGCATCAGCGCCAACCTCGTCGCTGTAAATCCAGCAGCGTTCGCATTTGTGACCTTCAGCAGCGGTTACGGTAACCTTCAGGTCCTCACGACCGGTTGCTTCTGCACCGCTTGCAGCGCCTTCAACAACTACTGCCTGAGAAACGATGAGCAGAGTTGCCAGGTCTTTTTCTACGGATTTCAGGATAGCGAGTGCTTCGCCTTCAGCGTGCAGCTCAACCTTAGCGTCCAGGGAGTGACCGATTTGCTTGTTACGACGAGCCAGCTCCAGCACCTTGGTGATTTCGCTGCGGATTTCAATGAAGTTATCCCATTTGCTTTCCAGTGCTTCGTCGATATATTCTTCCTTAACCTCAGGCCAAGGCAGCATTTGTACGGATTCAGGAGCATTAGCAGGCTTCTTCATGAACTGCCATACCTCTTCCATCGTGAAGCTCAGTACCGGGGACAGCATAACGATGAGATCCATGAGGATTTCGTGCATAGCGGTTTGTGCGCTGCGGCGTTCCTTGCTGTCTGCCTTGTAAGCATACAAGCGGTCTTTGATGATATCCAGATAGAAGCTGGACATTTCCACGGTGCAGAAGTTATGGATTGCATGATACAGAACATGGAAGTCATAGCTTTCATAAGCAGCGGTAACTTCCTTCTTCAGCAGCTGCAGATGCATCAGAGCCCATTGGTCAAGCTCCAGCATTTCGTTGAACGGAACAGCATCAGTTTCATAATTGAAATCGTTGGTGTTGCCGAGGATATAACGGATGGTGTTACGGATTTTGCGGTAAACCTCAGCCAGCTGCTTGAGGATTTTCGGGGAGATACGGATATCTGCCTTATAATCAGAGGAAGCAGTCCACAGACGGATGATATCAGCGCCATATTGCTTGATTACATCCTGCGGAACGATAACGTTGCCTACAGATTTGGACATCTTGCGGCCTTCGCCATCAACTACATAGCCATGAGTCAGTACGGATTCATACGGAGCACGGCCTGCAACAGCAACAGAGGTCAGCAGAGAGGACTGGAACCAGCCGCGATGCTGATCACTGCCTTCGAGGTACATAGCAACCGGCCAGGAAAGCTCCGGACGCTTTGCAGCAACAGCCATGTGAGAGGAACCGCTATCGAACCATACGTCCATAATATCGGTTTCCTTATGGAAATGCTTGCCGCCGCATTTCGGGCAAACAGTGCCTTCCGGCAACAGCTCTTCAGCAGTATGAGCCCACCATGCGTCACTGCCCTCTTTTTCGAACCAGTTAGCAACGGAGTCAATAGTAGCCTCGTTAATCAGATGCTCGCCGCAGTTGTCGCAGTAGAATACCGGGATAGGTACGCCCCATACGCGCTGACGGCTGATGCACCAGTCATGACGGTCGCAAACCATGTTATGAATACGTTGTTGGCCCCAGGAAGGAATCCATTGAACATCGTCGATAGATTTCAGTGCGTCATCACGGAAGCCGTCGATAGAAGCGAACCATTGAGAGGTTGCGCGGAAAATAATCGGGTTTTTGCAGCGCCAGCAGTGTGCATATTGGTGCTTGATGTTCTCTTTACCCAGCAGGCAGTTCAGCTCAGCCAGATATTTCAGTACCGGGATGTTGGCATCGAATACAAACATACCCTTGAAGCGTTCGCCAGCCTCTTCGGTCAGCTTGCCTTGGGAATCAACCGGGCAAAGAATCGGCAGCTTATATTTCAGGCCGGTTTCAAAGTCGACATCACCATGACCAGGAGCGGTATGTACGCAGCCGGTACCAGCTTCAGTAGTTACATAGTCAGCCATAACTACGAGAGAACGACGGTTGTTATATTCAGGGAACGGATGCACGCATTCAGCGTATTCCATTTCTTTACCAAGAGTAGTGCCAAGGATATTGCTGAGGTCCTTGTGGCAAGCAGCGCCAACCTGAGCCAGCAGATCCTTTGCCATGAAGAGAACTTCGCCTTCGCATTCAACCCAAGCATATTCCAGAGCAGGGTTCAGTGCAACAGCAACGTTCGCCGGCATGGTCCACGGAGTGGTGGTCCAAATTACCATGTAAGCCTTTTTGCCTTTAGCAGCCTCAGGAGTTTGGCCGTTGTCTTTTACGAGCGGCATTTTTACGAAGATGGTCGGAGTTTTTTGCTCGCCGTATTCGATTTCTGCTTCAGCCAAAGCGGTTTCGCAATGCGGGCACCAGTAAACGGTTTTCTTGCCCTTGTAGATATAGCCTTTGTTAGCCATAGTACCAAACACACGGATCTGCTCAGCCTCAAAGCTGTGATGCAGAGTGATGTACGGATTTTCCCAATCGCCCAGAACGCCCAGACGTTTGAAATCCTCACGTTGGATATCAACCCATTGCAGAGCGAAGTCATGGCATTTGCGGCGCAGAGTCAGCGGATCCAGCTCATTACGATTCAGGCCCAGCTCTTTGATAGCAGCATGCTCAATCGGCATACCGTGAGTATCCCAGCCAGGAACATACGGGGTGTCGAAGCCTTGAGCATATTTATATTTCATGATGATATCCTTCAGGATTTTGTTCAGAGCATGACCCATGTGGATTTTGCCGTTTGCATACGGAGGGCCGTCATGCAGAACGAACTTCTTGTGGCCAGCATGCAGTGCTTGCTTTTTGCCATAAATATCGTTTTCTTCCCAGAATTTCAGAAAATCAGGTTCGCGCTGCGGCAGGCCTGCACGCATGGGGAACTCTGTTTCAGGCAGATTCAGTGTTTTACCATAATCCATTACTAATAACCTCCAATTGTATTAACCAAAAAATAATTAACAAAATAAAAAAGCCTCGTCCCTCCAATAAGGGACGAAGCTATAGCTTAACAAACATCAATACATTACGTATCATGCATTATTAACTAAACGTGTACTCCGTGGTACCACCCTCATGACGACAGCTCAGGCTGCACGCCACTCGTGTGCGCAATATCGGGCGCTCCCGTATGCAGCTACTCAGTTCGCCGCATCCGCTCCAAAGTGATTTTCACTTGTCTTGCTTCGTCCGGGCTTGCACCATACCCCGGCTCGCTTCTCCTGCGCCACAAGCTACTGTCTTTTTCATAGCGTTAGCAAATATCAATAAACGATATTATTATACATTAGACAATGTGATAAGTCAAGGAGCGAAAAGGCAATCGCACTGCCAAAATTTTCATAATGAGATTCCGCCTTTAACTAAAAAGTCACAAACGCTCTCTTGCGAAAAGCACTGCTTTATGTTATATTATAAGCAAGAAGACAACCGCCCCAAGGTGGGTTGCCCGAAAAAAGAGTAGAAAAAGCCACTCCGTTACCGGTCAAAGTTCAGGAGTGGTTTTTCTATGTCCGTAACCTTTTAATTACTTTCGGTTCTGAAAAATGAACGTCAGTAATGCTACGATAAAAATTCCAAAGGACATTAAGTCCTGAAAGCTGAAACATACCATAGACACCACCTCCATTCCGAAGAATTTAGGCAATGCCACCCTGCAACACGATTGTCTTGCATAGTATTTTACCATACTTAATAAAAACATACAACGAACAAGCTGTGAAGTTTGCGTTGTATGTTTTTATTTTTTTAGCAGATACCTCAAAATTCATGGTACAGCAAATCCATAAATTTGAAGCATATCGCCATCCATTGCAGCACAAGGACGGGATTTTTATTCATAAGTAAATGAGTTTTTACAAAGCAAAATGCGATTCCACAATTCTATCAAGCTGCTGCTTAAGCTCGCCAAACTCTCTATTCAAATCCAGCGTTTTTACAGATATCTGATTTCCATGCATTTGATATACATTATCAGGCTGAAGCTCCTCATCAGTTTTTGCATAAAGCAGCATACCAGAAACCTGATTCTTGTTGCCACTAAAGCTATACGCATAATTTTTTACATAGGTAAAAATCTGATACAAATTATGTGAAATTAAGCTCCGTTTAGAAAAATTCACCTGCATTGTATGACCATAATACTTGGCATCAATAATAAGCACAGTGTTCCCCTTCCGCAAGGTTATATCACTTTGCATTTTTGGCAGCATATTGCTTACGCCATCATCCAATCCCCATGGAATCTGTGCTGCGCTAACTGAAAGGCTGGCGTAATGCTTTTTATAATACTCTAAAAAAAATTTCTCGTACAAATGACACATTCTCTGCTCATCTATCCAAGAACGTAATCTATAAGCGCCATCATCCGTCGTAAGTAATAAGCCTTCAATGATGAGCTGACAGATTCCCAGTAACAATTGATAGTTGCGATTGTTACGCTGAAAGCGCAAATTAGACCACTTGATTGACTTTATTTCCAGAAGTGCAACGTTATTGAAAAACAAAAGCTCTCTACGCAACTCGTTTTTATGCGTTTCCTTCACATCAGCAACTCTTAACAGCAGCACGATTGTGGTTTTTATAATTTGATTCAGCAAATTATTTTCTGAAAGCAAATCATAATCGCAGGACAAACTCTGCTTACGCATCAGCTTATTTTTAATACTGCCTGTAATATTAATTTTCCCGCGTAACAGCATTAGGTTTTCCTGATGATTGACGTACTCTCTGTACAATCCCTGTTTGAGCTGCAAAGCTACGCCTTTAGCCAAAATTGCTGCTAAAAGATTATGCACATTGTCAAACTTTTCTACAGCAATTTCCTTGTAGCTTTCCTGCTGAAGACCTTGATAGGCATACGCAAGCATATAATAAATATTTTTGATGAAGATACTTTTATCTTTAATCATTTAAAGCACCATGCAGCTTTTCACTCCAAGGAGCAACCTTTTCCGTAAGATTATCAAACCAATACTCACTTAGCATCGGTAAAATATCATACTCCACTATATCCTCCAGCACTTCTTGCGTACATTCATCTGCCTGCAAGCCACAAAAATAGCTATGTCCAATACAAAAGCCTTTTCCCAAGGATGGATCATCAGCTATTTCAGCATTAAGCTCTTGAATGCATTCAATTAAAGCATTAAATTTTTCACTGGCAAGTTTCTCCTGATACGCTTTAAAGCCACTCGTCTCAAATCCTGGCTCCATGTCAAAAAAGCTGAAGCGTCTTCGTAATGCATAGTCAATCATTGCCAGACTTCTATCAGCAGTGTTCATCATACCAATGATATAAATATTCTTGGGCACAGAAAAGTTCAAGCTTTGATATGCCAGCTTTGAAGAAGTACCACGATAATCTTTTTCAATCAAAAGCAACAGCTCACCAAAAACTTTACTCATATTGCCACGATTAATTTCGTCAATAATGAAGAAATAGTCTTGCTCAGGATTATTTTCTGCCTTTTTGCAAAAACGATAAAAAACACCATACTGCATTGCAAAACCACCATTTTCAGTTGGCTTATATCCCATTATAAAATCTTCATAGGAATAATTTTGATGAAACTGTGTAAACTCAATGCGCTCTTTATCTTTTTCGCCCATCATGGCATACGCTAATCTTTTAGCAGCAAAGGTTTTTCCCACGCCAGGCGCACCTTGAAGAATAATATTCTTTTTCCTCTTGAGGACATTGAGCAAACGATTATATTTCGTCTCGGTCATATAAACTTCTGCAAGGAAATCGTCTTTGGAATACACTTTGTTGACAGGCTTACTATTATCTGATGGATTTTCTTCACTTATTAAATCCATTACACCAATATACTCATCCTTAGTAAGTTTAAATAAGCTACCTAATGGATTTTTTAAATATTCCATTTTAGATAATTCATCATCAGATTTTAAAACAGAATACTCTATAGGAACATCTAAGTTCTCAGTTTTTTCAACAAGAATGCTCTTGCCATCCTTCTTATCTGCTATTTTACAAATACATACTATCTGCTTGACCGGATTGGACTCATAGCCAATAACAACATCGCCTACTTTGGCATCCTCAAAATTTTTGAAAATACGTCTTTTATTACCGGAGCTGTTATAAAAAGTCCACTCAACCTTTTCGCCAATATGAATATTAGAAAAGCTCCAAACCCTAGGATTGGCATTTAACCACCAATATTGTGTAGCTGTATGTGTAGTTACATCAGAATCAACATCAGGAACAGAAGTGATTTTTTGCTGTTGTTCTTCTTGTTCTAATTCTTGTGTTTCATTTTCCTTTTTACTGACTGCCTTTGCAAAACCCATCTGTTGTAATGCCTTTGTAAGACTATTGCGTGTTTCCATGCCTGTTTTATATCCATGCGCCACTGGAATATAATCAATATGTAAATGCGGTGTTGCTTCATCCAGGTGCATGACACAATTGAACAGATACAAATTCGGATTACGTTCTTGAAAGGTTTTTGCATACTGCTCCAGTATTTCAATGGCTAACTTTGCTTCCTCTGTAAGATTACCGTTTTCATCCACCACAGGCGTATCTTCCTTTTTCCCTATCTGAACGATATTTTCATAGAACGTCTTTTCCTTATTACCTGAATTTTCTATCTCCTTCAGATAATTATCTTTTCTCCTGTCCTTACGCTTTTGCGCTGCATTATAATCCTGAAGTGCCTGTCCAAAACATTTATCATACGCTTGTTCCAAAGATTCCTGCATATAAATTCGGTTCCAAGATGTCCTTTCGGGTACCACATTTTTGCTGATAAAATC